>CAZADK010000490.1:3104-3845 GCA_964483855.1 uncultured Rhodoferax sp. | reverse complement strand
GACCAGATCAACGTCCCGTACCATGCGGCCGATCAGGCGCTGAATACGCCGCTGGTACTTGATGACCAGCAACTCATAAGCGCGCTTGTCGCCAGCGACCGTCCGCTCGACCAGCGCCCGGTCGCTGTCCGGTACGGGCGGATCCTCGGTCGCTTCGGTCTCGCCCGGCCCGGTTGTCATGGATGTGCGGCCCGTTCCTCGGCCGAGGGCGTCACCGCGGCACGACCCGCGGCCGCGTGCGCGGCTCGCCGCAGCGCAAGCCAGGCGTCGGGGCGGGATGTCTGGTCAAGCCACATCCAGCAGGTGGCGCCAGTATCGGACAGGAAGTGCACCAGCATCCCGGACTGGACATCGAGCCGGACTCCCGGCTTCCCCTGGAGCCGTAGCGCGGGCCGCTCCCAGAACCAGGCGGCACCGTCCCATACCAGCACGCCGGCCTGCGTCAGCGGCCCGCAACGCCAGGCCACCGCGCCCGCGCAGAACGTGACGAGCAGTCCAGCCCAGGGCCGCCAATCGTCTGCTGGCGCAGCAAACAACCAAAAAACATCGATGGCAAGGGCCAGAGCCCAGACAAGCCCAAGGAGACGCAGGAGCATCCGGGGCTCGCTGAGCGGATAGTCGACCGCCGGCGGGCAGACCAGCGGGTTGGTGCCGGTGTTGAACAGCGCGGTGGCCATGCGGTCTGCTGGCAGCAGGGTCACACGCGACGGAAAACGAGTGTCCCGTTGGTTCCGCCAAAAC
>CAZADK010000490.1:2610-3094 GCA_964483855.1 uncultured Rhodoferax sp. | reverse complement strand
GTATTTGCGCAATAGTCCAGATCGCAATCCGGGTCCTGGTTGAAGATGTTGATCGTCGGCGGGCTCTTCTGATGGTGCAGCGCCAACACGGTGAACACCGACTCGATACCGCCGGCGCCGCCCAGCAGGTGCCCGGTCATCGACTTGGTCGAGTTGACGACGGCCTTGTACGCATGTTCGCCCAGCGCTGCCTTGATGGCATTGGATTCGTTGATGTCACCCAACGGCGTCGACGTGCCATGGGCATTGACATAGTCGATCTGGTCGGGATTCACGCCCGCGTTGCGCATGGCGTTGAGCATGGCCCGACGTGGACCGTCCATGTTGGGTGCCGTCATGTGGCCAGCATCGCCGCTCATGCCGAATCCAGCCAGTTCACCATAGATCCTGGCGCCGCGGGCGCGCGCGTGCTCGAGTTCTTCGAGCACCATCACGCCGGCGCCCTCACCCAGCACGAAACCGTCGCGGTCGCGGTCCCAGGGCC
>CAZADK010000490.1:0-2600 GCA_964483855.1 uncultured Rhodoferax sp. | reverse complement strand
GATGCGGTCGCCGGATCATCGTTGCGGGTCGACAAGGCTCGCATGGCGGCGAATCCGCCAATGCCCAGTGGCGAGACCGTCGCCTCCGCACCGCCGGCGACCATCACGTCCGCGTCTCCATATTCGATCATGCGGCCTGCCTCGCCGATGCTGTGCAGTCCGGTCGTGCATGCAGTGACGATCGCCAGATTCGGCCCCTTGAACCCGAACCGGATCGACACGTGGCCGGAAATCATGTTGATGATGGATGCCGGGACGAAAAACGGTGAGATTCGCCGCGGCCCGCGCTGGCGCAACTCCTCGTGGGTGGCCTCGATCATCGGCAGGCCGCCGATGCCCGAGCCAATCAAGCAGCCGATGCGGGTGGCCATCCCTGGGTCCAGCACATCGCCGGTTGGCAGCCCGGAATCCGCGACTGCCTGCACCGCGGCGGCGATCCCGTAGTGGATGAAGGTATCCATCGTGCGGGCTTCCTTGGCCCGGATGTACGACTCCAGATCGAAGCCGCGCACCTCCCCGGCGATCTTGCAGGAGTAGTTCGACGCATCGAACTTGCTGATCGGGTTGATACCCGACTTGCCGGCGAGCAGATTGGACCAGGCATCGGAAACCGTGTTTCCAACAGGGCTGACACAGCCCAGGCCAGTGACGACAACGCGACGACGGGACATGAGATTCAAGGCCTATGGTTGTGGGCGAAACGCTGCCGGCGGAAACGTCTGCGCGCAGGATACGTGCTGCGGCGATTCTTCGTGCGCGGCGAAGCAATCGCCAGGCGTCACCCGGTCGGCGAACGACCGGGCAATGCCGCAGGTCACGCCTTCTGGTGGGTGTTGGCGTAATCGATCGCGTTTTGCACGGTCGTGATCTTTTCTGCATCTTCATCCGGGATCTCGATCCCGAACTCGTCTTCAAGAGCCATCACCAGTTCAACCGTGTCCAGTGAGTCCGCACCCAGGTCGGCCACGAAAGCCTTTTCATTGGTGACCTGTGACTCTTCGACGCCGAGTTGTTCTGCAATGATTTTTTTGACACGCGCTTCAATATCGCTCATGGAGTCCCTCAACGGGTTGTAAAAGAATCCGTGATTTTAGCCACCTTGGCGCTGCCACTCCACGATCACTGCCGGCCAGACCACCCGGCGTGAGGACCGCGGCGGCTTCTACATGTACATGCCACCATTGACGTGCAGTTCCTGTCCCGTCACGTACGCTGCCTGCGGCGAGGCCAGGTAGACCACGGCATGGGCCACCTCGTCGGGCTGGCCGAGTCGCCCCAGCGGGATCTGGCTCAGCAATGCCTTTTGTTGTTCGGGCGGCAGGGCCGCGGTCATGTCGGTCGCAATGAACCCTGGCGCGATGCAGTTCACCGTGATATTGCGCGAGCCCAGTTCCCGCGCCAGCGCTCGGGTCATTCCCGCCACACCGGCCTTGGCCGCGGCGTAGTTGCTCTGGCCCGCATTGCCCGTGGCACCGACGACCGACGTGATGTTGATGATGCGCCCGAAGCGCTGCTTCATCATCACCCGCATGACCGCACGGCTCATCTTGAAGACCGCCTTCAGGTTGGTGTCGAGCACCGCGTCCCAGTCGTCGTCCTTGAGCCGCATCGCCAGCATGTCGCGGGTGATTCCGGCATTGTTCACCAGGACCTGCAGGCCCCCATGCTGCCGCACCACATGGGCGATCAGCGCCTCGGCGGCCGCGCCATCGTTGACATCCAGCACCTCTCCTCGGCACCCGGGAAAGCCCGACAAGGCCTCGCCGATCGCCGCCGCCCCGACACCCGATGTGGCTGTGCCAACGACCGCATATCCCTGTTGCGCCAGCGCCAGGGCAATCGCACGCCCGATGCCGCGCGAGGCTCCGGTGACCAGGGCCACGGGTTTTGCAAGGGTGGCCTCGCTCATGCCGCTACTCCTTCGAGCGCCTGTTGCGCGAGTTGAACGCTGGGCGGATCGAACATCGCCACGCCGCTCAGGCTGGCATCGATACGCGCCACCATGCCTGCCAGCACCTTTCCCGGACCACATTCGACGATATGTTGCAGGCCTCGGGCCTTGATCGCCTGGACACATTCGACCCAGCGCACCGCGCCGAATGCCTGCCGGAACAACGCATCACGAATACGATCGGCATCGGCCTCGACCGCAGCATCGACGTTGTTGATCAACGCGATCTGCGGCACCTGCAGTTCAAGACCGATCAGCGCGGCACGCAGTTTCTCGGCCGCGGGACGCATCAGGCTGCAATGAAAAGGCGCCGACACCGGCAGCAGTATCGCGCGCCGGGCGCCCGCGGCCTTAAGCGCCTCGCAGGCGCGCTCCACTGCCAACTTGCTGCCGGAAATCACCGTCTGGCCGGGGTCGTTGAAGTTGGCGACCTCCACCACCTCGGACGACTGCTCTGCAAAAGTCGCCTGCACCGATGCACAGCAGGCGACCACCGTCTCGGATGGCAACCCGAGCACGGCCGCCATCGACCCCTGGCCCACCGGCACCGCCTCCTGCATCGCCTGCGCGCGCAGCCGTACCAGCGGCTCGGCCTGGCGCTGGTCGCCGCCGGCGTACTGACCATGACCCAGGCCGCGCCGCTAGTACG
>CAZADK010000489.1:0-3845 GCA_964483855.1 uncultured Rhodoferax sp. | reverse complement strand
CGACCGTGCCGCCGTTGCCAGCCTGCTCCAGGCGGCCGGCCTTGCGCATGACCCGGCCAGCTTCCGTCGCGTGGCGTCGGCCAAGCAGCTCTACCACTGGAACGCGGACGCGAAGCAGGAATACTAGATATGACGACCAGCAATACGGGCCCGGCACCGGTCTCGCGCGAGGAAAGCGCCACCTTCGATCGCAAGACCATCGACTACATCCAGCGCGCGGCAGCCAGCGGGTTATACGAGATCCGTGGCCTGGGCGCCAAGCGACCAGTGCCGCATTTCGACGATCTGCTGTTTCTCGGCGCGTCGCTGTCGCGTTACCCGCTCGAAGGCTACCGCGAAAAGTGCAGCAGCAAGACCGTGCTGGGCACACGTTTTGCCAAGAAGCCGGTGGAATTGGAGATGCCCATCACCATCGCCGGCATGAGTTTTGGCGCGCTCTCGGCCAACGTGAAGGAAGCGCTGGGCCGCGCCGCCACCGAGGTCGGCACTTCCACCACCACCGGCGACGGCGGCATGACGCGCGAGGAGCGCGAGTCTTCCAAGGTGCTGGTTTACCAGTGCCTGCCATCGCGCTACGGCTTCAATCCGGATGATGTGCGCCGCGCCGATGCGATCGAGGTCGTGATTGGCCAGGGCGCCAAACCCGGCGGTGGCGGCATGTTGCTGGGCCAGAAGATCAACCCGCGCGTGGCGGCCATGCGGGTGTTGCCACAGGGCGTGGACCAGCGATCGGCGGCGCGCCATCCCGACTGGACCGGCCCGGACGACCTGGTGATCAAGATTCTGGAACTGCGCGAGATTACCGACTGGAAGGTGCCGATCTACGTGAAGATCGGGGCGACACGCGTGTTCAACGACGTCAAACTCGCCGTGCACGCCGGCGCCGATGTGGTGGTGGTGGACGGCATGCAAGGCGGTACGGCGGCCACGCAGACCACCTTCATCGAGAACGTCGGGATTCCCACGCTGGCGGCGGTGCGCCTGGCGGTTGACGCACTGGAGGACCTGAACATGAAGGGGCAGGTCCAGCTCATCGTCTCGGGCGGCATCCGCAGCGGGGCCGATGCAGCCAAGGCACTTGCCATGGGCGCGGACGCGGTATCGATCGGGCAGGGTGTGTTGTTCGCGCTGGGCTGCAACTCCGAGACTTACGTTCAGGGCGGCCAGCACATCAGCGCGGTGCAGGACTACGCTGCGCTGGGAACGGCGCCGGGCTTCTGCCACCACTGTCATACCGGTCGCTGCCCGGTGGGCGTGACGACGCAGGACGCGCTGCTCGAGACCCGGCTCGAACCGGCGGTGGGTGCCAAGCGCCTGCGCAACTACCTCAAGACCATGAACATGGAACTCACCACGATCGCGCGCGCCTGTGGCAAGCAAAATGTGCATCACCTTGAGCGCGAGGATCTGGTGGCGCTCACAGTGGAGGCTGCGGCGATGGCGGGCGTGCCGCTGGCGGGGACCAGCTGGATTCCGGGCCATGGGTGATCGCTGGCCGGTAATGACGCCTTCTTCGGTGCGCAAGGCGACTTTGGCTGATTTCCCGGCGCCGGCGCACCGGGACTGCCCTCGCGCATCGACTATGCTGCATGCGCGGATGCCATGGCAAGCCGCGCCAACCCACCGGAGGCAATGAACGTGAATTCGGATGCGAGATCCAGACCACCCCCGCGCGCGATCGCGTGGCACCGCTCAACATGGTTCGAGACGATTCAGTTTGCCGTGTTGATGACTTTGCTGCTGCTGCTCATCCTCAAGGGCGCGAACAGCATGGGTTACCAGTGGAAGTGGGACAAGGTGCCGCAGTACATCTATCGCGTGATCGACGGTGAACTCATCTGGGGCCCGCTGATGAAAGGGCTGTTCGTCACGCTGGACATCGCGTGGTGGGCGGGCCTGATCGCCATGGCGATCGGGCTTGTAGCGGCGTTGCTGCGCTTGTCGGGGTCGATCGTTGGCTCGGCGATTTCCTGGTCCTATGTCGAGCTGATCCGCAACACGCCGATCCTGGTGCAGATGCTGATCTTCTACTTCATCATTGCCGCCGTTCTGGGCATCCCCCGGCAATGGGCTGGCATCCTGTGCCTGGCGTTCTACGAGGGTGCATTCACCGCCGAGATCATCCGCGGTGGCATCGTGGCAGTGCGCAAGGGGCAGCGCGAGGCGGCGCAAAGCCTGGGTTTCTCGGGTTTTTACATGTACCGCGACATCATCCTGCCGCAGGCGGTGCCACTCATGCTGCCTCCCTTGGGCGGCATCATCGTCAACCTCGTCAAGCACTCGTCCATCGTGAGCGTCATTGCGGTGTTCGACCTCACAACCCAGGCCCGTACCGTGGTGTCGGATACCTTCATGGCTTTCGAGATCTGGCTCACGGCCGCGGCCATGTACCTGGTGTTGACGATCACGTTGTCGATCGGGGTCGCCTGGCTGGAGCGGCGCTACCGCACCGCCTGACGCACATCGAATCCCCCATGTTCCTCGCGAGGCACCACCCCGACCGCCGTGGCCCCCGGATGGGCTGCAGGTCATTGACGGAAAGCGGCAATCCATGAGCGCAAGAACCTCAACCGTGCGACCACGCTGGACCTGGCTCGATGCCGCACTGATTGCCGTGGTCGTGATCTTCTTCGGCTTCCTGTTCTGGCGCGCGGGATCCGTGTTCAGCTACAAGTGGAATTGGTCCAGCGTCTTGCCATTCATATACCGGTTTGACGCCGATGCCGGCAAATGGGTTCCCAACCTGCTGATGGAGGGGTTGCTGACGACCATCCGGCTGGCGCTCTGGGGCATCCTGTTCGCCGGCGTGATCGGCATCGTGATGGGCCTCGCGCGCACCAGCAAGCGCCTGTTCTTCCGCCTGATCGGCACCTTCTACGTCATGCTGATCCGCAATATCCCGCCGGTGGTGTTCGTGTTCGTGTTCGTGTTTTTCATAGCCAGCCAGATCATGCCCACGCTGGCTTTGGGCGATCGCGTGCAGGCCCTGCCACCGCAGGCGCAGCAGTGGATCAGCGTGTTCTTCGGCTCGCCCAAGCTGATCGACAACTTCCTGCTCGGCCTGATTGCCCTGTCGGTCTTTTCTGGTGCCTATGTGACCGAAATCGTGCGTGCCGGCATCGAATCGGTGCCGCGTTCGCAGATCGAGGCGGGTGACAGTCTGGGCTTCTCGAAGCGCGACGTCATGCGCTTCGTCGTCCTGCCGCAGGCGATGCGCAATGTGCTGCCGCCGATGGCCGGACAATTGATCCAGTTGATCAAGGACTCCTCGCTGGTGTCGCTGGTGTCCATCCAGGAGCTGACCTTCATGGCCCAGGACGTGCAGGTCTCGACCCAGCGTGTGTTCGAGGTATTCGTGCTCATCGCCGCGATCTACTTCGTGATCTGCTTCTCGCTGTCGCAGCTGTTTGGCTACCTGGAGCGGCGCTACGCCCGCGCGAGCCGCTGAAAACGTGCCAGCGTGCGGCGCGTGTCGGCGCCATGCATGCAGGCCTCAAGGACTATTTCGCGCACGCAGGCAAGCGCTCGGGCAACCGCTCGGCCGCTGCGGCGCCGCCCGATCACGCGCGGGCCAGAGCGGCGCGGAACTCTTCGCGCAATGCGTGGCTGTGGATCGTGGACCAGTCTTGTGGATAGTGCGCTCCCGCGACGACCCTGAGGACCACGAATACCGGGCCACGCTCCTGCAGCACCGAACCGATGCGCTGGTCGAAATCGGCCAGGTCGTCGAACTCGAACACTTTCTCGATGCCGGCGGCCCGTGCGAAGCCGGCAAAACTGACCCGATGGGCACCGGGGATCGGATGGCCTCCATTGGCCTCGTAGGTGTTGTTCTGGCAGACGAA
>CAZADK010000488.1:0-3868 GCA_964483855.1 uncultured Rhodoferax sp. | reverse complement strand
TTTACCCGATGCCCAGGCGGCTTTCGGGTCAGCTGGCGGGGCTGCGGCTGTTCAGTGTGCGATCGGCCAGGCCAAAACTCCCTCAAAACTCCTCGGTGTGCCACCCAGTGCGGGCGAGCCCCTGCCGGTTGGCACAAAAACATGCCGTTTGATTTTCCTATTCCCGCAGGGCTGCTACTGGCGTTCTCCGTGATCTACTACCTGGCACCGAATGTCGAGCTTCCATTCAAGTTCATCACGGCAGGCAGCGTTGTCGGAGTCATCGTCCTGCTGGTCGCATCGCTGGCTTTTGCCTGGTACACCCAGAACTTCGGCAACTACGATGCGACCTACGGCAGCTTCGGCGCGGTCATGGTGCTGATGATCTGGCTCTACATCGCAGGGCTGGCCATCCTGTTGGGCTCGGAGGTCAACGCGCTCATTCAACAACACAGCGCCAATGGCAAGCCAAACGAGCCCGCGAATGGGATCGGCCAACACCGGCGCAATGCCCCAAACCTCACCCGCTCCTAGCGTGTCCCGAACACCTGGGTCCAGTAGATCGTGCTATTGCTGGTCGGGTTCACGGCATAGGCGGCGCCCATCTCGGCGTACTGCGGCGTCATCAGGTTCGCACAATGCGGCGGGCTGGACAGCCAGGCCGAAACGGCCTGTTCAGCCGAGCCCTGCCCGGCAGCAATGTTTTCGCCCACTCGCCGCCATCGGTAGCCCTGGCTTCTTGCGCGGTCGCCAACCTCGCTGCCGTCGTTGCCACGATGACGAAAGTAGTTCCGGTGCGCCATATCCCGGCTGTGGACAAGGGCCGCAGCGCCCAGACCCGGGGTCCAGGCGAGCGGCGGCGCTGCGCTGAATCGTCGGTCGCCGCAAGTTCTGGCCTGCGCGCGCGCACTATTGGGTCAGCCTCAGGATCTCCCGCCCGACCTGCCCCCAGTCGCCCAGGTCGGCGGGCACCACGGGCCGTGCGAGCAGGATTTGCCAGGCGGCACCGGTATGCGAAACACCGATCTGGGCGTATTGCGGGCTCAGCAGCTGCCGGCAATACCGCTTCTGGATCAGAATCAGCGTGGCAGCCGCATTGGCGGGCCCGGAGACCTGGATTGCCTCGATCCGGGCCGCCTGGTAGCCTTGCTCGCGTGCGGCCTCCAGCAGGTCAGCGCCAGCTCCGAGTTTGACGCGTGCCAGGGCAGCATCCGGTGCAAGCGGGCCTACCGCATCGTTGCGCGCGCCCTGGCAGCTTTGCGGTTCGGTGCGAAAGGCATTGATGAGACCGATGAGCTCACTGCTTTCCTGTCCGGATGCGATGCCGCAGACCAGCCCGCCAGCCGCGAGCGCATAGCGGGCCCAGCAGTGGCGCATGACGTTCTGGCTCCTGTTCATTCTGCCCTTACCAATCATCCTGACCATCGGCAGATCCTCGCACGCATCGGCTGGTCAGGCTCGTAGGCGCTGTCCTTCCCATCCTGTAGGAATTGCGCGCAGCCCGGTCGGGCAGCGCGCTCCGCTGCGGGATACCGTCTTCAGGATAACCATGGGAAGAGCCCCGCTTGTGAACCTCGCACTCGGTCTCGAACGCATTGCGCAAGGAGATTTACAGGACGACGGGTACCCTGCGCTCCCTCAGCCTGCGCGCGCTGCGCCGGCTCACAGCGTTTGCGGACACGGCGATTCGGTGTCGTCCTACAGCGTGACCCACGTGTACTTGACGATACTGCGACCACGACACACCACCACACCGGAAGGGCAAGCCATCATGGTGACACAAAGGAAGCCGCGCAAAACGGCTGCAGGCGCCTCGGCCCCTGCCGTCGCCAGGCAGCGGGCCATTCAGCGCACGCAGGACAAGGCCGATCGGACAAAGCCACCCGGCAAATCCGGGACACGCAAATCTGCCTTGCAGGCGGGCCACCGCGATCAACCGGTACAACTACCAGCGCAACACATCGCAAAGCCCGGCACGGAAGCCGAGCTTGATCTGGCCCCGCGATTCCAGGCCCCCGACTACAAGGGCAGCGGCAAGCTCGAAGGCATGGTGGCACTGATCACCGGCGGTGACTCCGGCATTGGCCGTGCCGTGGCAGTGTTGTTTGCCCGTGAAGGCGCGGATGTCGCGATTGTCTATCTTAGCGAGCACACCGACGCAAAGGAAACTCGGCGCTGCGTGCAAGCGGAAGGGCGCACATGCCTGATGCTTGCCGGAGACGTCAAGGAACCGACGTTCTGCAGCCAGGCAGTGCGGCAGACGGTGCGCAAGTTTGGCCGACTCGATCTGTTGGTCAACAACGCGGCATTTCAGGAGCATGCAGATTCTTTGGAACAGCTGACCGCGCTGCGACTGGAAGAAACCTTCCGCACCAACATCTTTGGCTATTTCCATATGGCCACCGCCGCCCTGCCCCATCTGCACCCGGGCGCCTCCATCATCAACACCGGCTCGGTGGTGGGCCTGCGGGGCAGCGCGCACCTGATGGACTACGCAGCGACAAAAGGCGCGATCCACGCGTTCACCAAGTCGCTGGCGCAAAACCTGATGGACAAGGGAATCCGAGTCAATGCCGTGGCGCCCGGGCCAGTCTGGACACCCCTGAATCCCGCGGACGGCCCCACAAGCAAGATGTCGACATTCGGCCGTGATACCGACATGCGCCGCGCCGCTCAACCGGAGGAGATCGCTCCGGCGTTCGTATTCCTGGCCGCGCCCAGCTGCGCTTCTTACATTACGGGCATCGTGCTTCCCATCACCGGCAGCGTCGGAGCGATCTGAACGTCGCCAATCTGCCTGGGCTGCGCACCGAAGGCGGCGTGCTAACCGGAGTTCGTCAGTCTGAACTCTTCTTTTTGCCGATCTTCGACAGACCCTCGACCAGGTTGAGCACAACCCACGCGAGCACAGCCAGTATGACGGCAGTCGAATCGCGCCCCAAACCACAAGCCACGCCGATCGCCGCGGTCATCCAGATACTGGCGGCCGTCGTCAGGCCGGTGATCTGTTCGCCATCCCGATGCTTGATGATCGTACCGGCCCCGAGAAAGCCGATACCAGCAATCACCCCCTGGATGACGCGGCTCTGGTCGGCGATCTCCATGCCGGCAAATTGGGACGGAATGACGAATGCCGCACTGCCCATGGCGACCAGCATGTGGGTCCGCAATCCGGCCGGTTTGCCCACCCGTTCACGGTTGAAGCCGAGCAATGCGCCGAGCAGGGCTGCGAGCAGCACCCGCACCGCGATCCGCGTAGCCTCGCCAATGTCGGCAATGTCGAAGAACTCACTGCGCAGCGCCGCCATCACTTCGTCAACCAGCATGATGCTCCCTTGCGCAGTCCGCAAAATTGAATACGCCCCACTTCGATCGTGTATTGGGCAGGCTCGCTCCCCGCGTCGATCGCGAAAAACACTTGGCCTGCGCCCCAGCGGGGGTTGTCATCGCGTTAGGCCGTGTTCCGTTCCGAAACTGTCAGGGTAGTCAATTTACCGCGTCTGTGGATGAGGCTCATGGTGCTTCGTTGCGTCCACACCACATGGGGTGCGCTTCACATGCCGCCAATTCATACCCATTGACAATGGCATCGGCCGACGCTATTTTCCCCTTGTTAAACTTTCGGTTCCGATCGGGTGGTCGCCGGCGACCGGCAGGGGCGCATGGACCAGCGCGCCCCGTTGGCCAGCCAAGTTCTGCCCCATTCGACCTGTTGCCCGGTGTTACGACGAACAGAGGATTTTCCCTGCCATGAACCAGCAGATAGGCCCGCGCGCGACACCCGGTCTCCCAAAATCCCCCACCGGCATCACCGGCCTGGATGAAATCACCGGCGGTGGTCAGAGGAGGAGGAGGGATCGAGCTATCTGGCCGACGCCGAGGCCGATTC
>CAZADK010000487.1:0-3879 GCA_964483855.1 uncultured Rhodoferax sp. | reverse complement strand
GCCCATGAAGCTCTACAACTACTTCCGCTCCTCCGCCTCGTTCCGCGTGCGTATTGCACTGGCGCTCAAGCAACTGCCCTACGAATATGTGCCGGTGCACCTGGGACGCGGCGACCACAAACTGGCGGCCTATAGTGCCATCGCGGCCGATGGACTGGTTCCGGTGCTGGAGATTGGTGATTTGCGCCTGTCGCAATCGATGGCGATCATCGAATACCTGGACGAGACCCATCCGCAGATGCGGCTGCTTCCGGCCGACGCCGTGCAGCGGGCACAGGTTCGGGCAGTGGCGCAAAGTATTGCCTGCGAAATCCATCCATTGAACAACCTTCGCGTGCTCAGGTACCTGGTGCGCGAACTGAACGCTGACGAAGCGACCAAGAACACCTGGTACCGCCATTGGGTGCGCGAGGGCCTGGTGGCCTTCGAGCGCCAACTGGAGCAATTGCCCGCGGGCCGATATTGTTTTGGCACTACGCCCACGCTGGCCGATTGTTGCCTGGTGCCCCAGATCTTCAATGGCAAGCGCTTCGATTGCGATTTCTCCGGCTTGCCCCGGACCATGGCCGCGTTCGAGGCCTGCATGGCATTGGATGCGTTCCAGGCAGCCCAGCCGTCCGCCTGTCCGGATTTCGAGGCATGACGCTCTGGCGTGGTGGCAGCGACGTTTTGGGGCCGGTGCCGTCCGGCGTCCTGGTTCCCGAAAGCGACCTGGGATGAGCCAGAGCCGCTGGCATCCGGACTGGCTGGTGCCGCAATGGCCCGTGCCGGCATCGGTTCATGCGGTGTTCACCACCCGCCACGGTGGCGTGTCGCGCCCGCCGTTCGACAGCCTGAACCTCGGTCGTCCGTCCGGTGACGATGCGCAGGCGGTGCAGGCCAATCGCGCCCGTCTGCAAGCGGCGCTCGGGGTTGAGCCGAACTATCTCAGCCAGGTCCATGGCACCCGATCGGTGCTGCTGGACGGGGCGGTGGATGCCGGTGCAGTCGAGGCCGATGCCTGCTGCAGCGCCAGCGCCCGCGTCGTCTGCACGATGAGGGTCGCCGACTGCCTGCCGGTGTTGCTGGCCCATGCAGGCGGTGGTGTCGTGGCTGCAGCACACGCCGGCTGGCGCGGCTTGGCCAACGGTGTGCTGGAGGCCAATTTCCGGCAATACCAGTCGCTGGTGCCGGGCGCGTCCGGCTCCGCCGAGGTATTGACGGTTGCAGCGGACACCTGTGCATGGCTGGGGCCTTGTATCGGACCCGATGCATTCGAGGTCGGGGCGCAGGTGCGCGCCGCGTTCATCGCGCACGATCCAGTTGCAGCGACCTTGTTCAGCCCGGGCAAGCCCGGCAAATGGTTCGCCGATCTCGCGGGCCTGGCCCGCTTGCGCTTGCGCGCGCTGGGCATTACCCGCCTGTACGGCAACGATTCGAGCCTGCGCTGGTGTACCGTCAACAATCCGTCACGGTTCTTTTCGCACCGGCGCGACAGTGTCGCCCTGGGCGGCAGCGGGCGCATGGCTGCCTGTATCTGGTTCGATTGACGCGGCGGCCTCGCGCGCGCGCAAGGCGCGGCGCCGAGCCGGTGTGCCCAGCAGGTACATGGCCAGCGATACCGGGGCTACGCCGTACAGCAGCAACGTGATGATGGCGCCCAGGATCGTGCCCTGGCTGCTGGTGGCCTCCGCCACCGCCATCATCAGGGTCACATACAACCAGGCAATGAGAACAAGGTACATTGGCTGCAGAGTCTAGCGTGACTGTCAGTTTGACGAAGGACGGGTTTGCGATACTCTGCACTCCACGGTGAGGTATTGCGGGAGACATGATGAAGCAGGACAACTCGGGCATCTGGATCCAGTCGGCTGAACAGCTGCAGCAGCAAATGGTGAGTGGCTGGGCCGGTGCCATGCAGGCGCTGCAGAACCTGATGCCGCCCGTGCAGGCCGGACTACCAGGCGTTCCCGACATGGCGGCACCCCAAGTCCACTTTTCCGCCGCCAAATTGCAACAGCTGCAGCAGCAATACCTGCAGGACGCCGGCCAGCTGTGGAGCGAGGCATTGGAGGGCAAGTCGCAGGCGCGCGACAAGCGATTTGCCGACGCGGCCTGGAGCGGCAATCCGATGGCAGCCTTCACCGCGGCCCATTACCTGCTCAATTCGCGTGCACTGGTCGGCCTGGCCGATGCGATCGAGGCGGACGAAAAAACGCGGGCCCGGGTGCGTTTCGCAGTCGAGCAATGGCTGGCAGCGGCCGCGCCGAGCAATTTTCTGGCGCTCAATGCCGAGGCGCAGAAAAAGGCGCTTGAGACCAAGGGCGAGAGTATCGCCAAGGGGATGCAAAACCTGCTGCACGACATCCGCCAGGGGCATGTGTCGATGACCGACGAGAGCCTGTTCGAGGTTGGCAGGAACGTGGCCACCACCGAGGGTGCCGTGGTGTTCGAGAACGAGTTGTTCCAGTTGCTCGAATACAAGCCGTTGACCGCCAAGGTCCACGAGAAACCCTTGCTGTTGATCCCACCGTGTATCAACAAGTACTACATCCTCGACCTGCAGCCCGAGAACTCGCTGGTGCGTTACGCCGTTGAGCAAGGCCACCGCACATTCGTCGTGAGCTGGCGCAATCCCGACGCGTCGCTGGCCAGGAAGACCTGGGACGATTACATCGAGGATGCAGCGATCAGGGCCATTGCCGTGGTGCGCGAGATCAGCCGCACCGAGACCATCAATGCACTCGGGTTTTGTGTCGGCGGAACCATCCTGTGCACTGCACTGGCGGTGCTGGCCCAGCGCGGTGAGAAGCCGGTGGCCAGCGCAACCTTGCTGACCACGCTGCTCGACTTCACCGACACCGGCATTCTCGATGTCTTCATCGACGAATCCTTTGTCAAGTACCGCGAGATGGAGATGGGCCAGGGCGGCCTGATGAAGGGCCAGGACCTGGCCTCGACATTCTCGTTCCTGCGTCCGGTCGACCTGGTGTGGAACTATGTGGTGGGCAACTACCTCAAGGGCGAGACGCCGCCGCCATTCGACCTGCTGTACTGGAACAGCGACTCTACCAATCTGCCGGGGCCGTTCTACGCCTGGTACCTGCGCAACACCTATCTTGAGAACCGGCTCATCGCGCCGGGCAAGGCGGTGGTGTGTGGCGAAAAGATCGACCTGCGCAAGGTCGACCTGCCGGTCTACATCTACGGCTCGCGCGAGGACCATATCGTGCCGATCGGCGGGGCCTACGCATCGACCCAGCACCTGCCGGGGAAGAAACGTTTCGTGATGGGCGCCTCTGGCCACATTGCCGGCGTCATCAACGCGCCGGCCAAGAACAAGCGCAGCCACTGGATCAGCCAAGCCAACAAGTTCCCGGCTGCCGTCGACGACTGGATCGCCAATGCCAAGGAGCATCCAGGTAGCTGGTGGCCTGACTGGGCGGCATGGCTCAAGGCTCAGGCTGGCAAGCAGGTCGCCGCCCCGAAATCCTACGGCCGCGGCAAATTCAAGGCCATCGAGGCTGCACCCGGCCGTTATGTCAAGGTCAAGGCCTGAAAAAAAACTGTCCATCATCGAAGGAGAACATCATGGAAGAAATCGTCATCGTCGCCGCGACCCGCACCGCCGTGGGCAAATTCGGCGGAAGCCTGGCCAAGGTGCCGGCCACCGAGCTCGGCGCCATCGTCGTGGCCGAGTTGCTCAAGCGCAGCGGTGTGGCCCCCGAGCAGATCGGCGAGGTCATCATGGGCCAGGTGCTGGCCGCCGGAGCGGGCCAGAATCCGGCGCGCCAGGCAATGATCAAGAGCGGCCTGAACCACGCAACGCCGGCCCTGACCATCAACGCCGTCTGTGGCTCCGGCCTCAAGGCGGTCATGCTGGCCGCGCAGGCCGTGGCC
>CAZADK010000486.1:0-3906 GCA_964483855.1 uncultured Rhodoferax sp. | reverse complement strand
GTTCGTGATCCAGGGCGTGGGCAACCTGCCGATGGCAACCGTGGTGCGCGGCATCGTTCCGTTCGCGGTGGCGGACTGTCTGCGGCTGTTGCTGATCTCTGTGTTTCCGTGGCTGGCGACCTGGTTGCCGAATCTGATCATCCAGTAAATAAAGAATCCCCCGGCAAAGGCAGGAGCGCACGGCCACCGCAAAGCCGGGTCTTCAGGCAACACCACGGTCGGCCTTCTTTTTGAGCGCATACAGCACTTCCAGCGCCTCTCGCGGGCTCAGCGTATCCGGGTCGATGCGGGCGAGCTCAGCTTCCACCGCGCTGGCCTGCAGCAATCCTGTGTCTGGCGGAGCTGCAAACAGATCCACCTGTGCCCGGCTGGCACTGGCGTTGCCCTCCAGTGCGCCCAATGCATGTTGCGCCTGGTTCAACACGGTCACCGGCATGCCGGCCAATCGCGCGACCTGGATGCCGTAGCTGCGGCTGGCCGGGCCGGCTTGCACCTCGTGCAGAAACACGATGTCGCGCCCTGATTCGGCCGCACTGACATGCACATTCGCCGCGTGTTTGTGCTCCAGCGGAAAAGCGGTGAGCTCGAAATAGTGGGTGGCGAACAACGTGAAGGCCTGCGACTTGCCATGCAGGTGGCTGGCAATTGCCGAGGCCAGCGCCAGGCCGTCGAAGGTCGAGGTGCCACGGCCGATTTCGTCCATCAACACCAGGGAGTGCCTTGTGGCGGTGTGCAGAATCTGCGCCGCCTCGGTCATCTCGAGCATGAAGGTCGACTGCGCGTTGGCCAGGTCGTCGGCTGCGCCGATGCGGGTGTGGATCGCGTCGATCGGGCCGATCCGGCAACTGCTGGCAGGTACATAGCTGCCCACACACGCCAGCAACACGATGACTGCGATCTGGCGCATGTAGGTCGACTTGCCGCCCATGTTCGGGCCCGTGACGATCTGCATCCGGGTGCGACTGTTCAGGCTGGTGTTGTTGGCAATGAAGCTGCCGCTGCTGCTCTCGGCCAGTCGGGCCTGCACCACGGGATGGCGCCCACCTTGGATCTCGATGCAGGGCTCACTGGCGAACTGCGGCGCGCACCAGTCCAGCGTCAGTGAACGTTCGCACAAGGCCCCCAGGGCGTCGAGCGTGGCCAGCGCCTCTGCGATCGCGGTCAGTGTGGCCACATGCGCCTCCAGCTGGTCCAGCACTTGCTCATAGAGCAACTTCTCGCGCACCAGTGCGCGTTCCTGCGCACTGAGCGCCTTGTCCTCGAAGGCCTTGAGCTCGGGCGTGATGAAACGCTCGGCGTTCTTGAGCGTCTGGCGGCGCCGATAGTCGGCGGGTACCTTGTCGGCCTGGCCCTGCGTGACCTCGATGTAGAAGCCGTGCACCTTGTTGAACTGCACGCGCAGGTTGCCGATACCGGTGCGGGTGCGTTCGCGTTGTTCCAGCGCGAGCAGGAAACCGTCGCAGTTGTCCTGGATCGCACGCAGCTCGTCGAGTTCGGTGTCGAAACCGGCGGCGATGACGCCGCCCTCGCGCACCAGTGCGGATGGCGTCTCCTGGATCGCGGCGCGCAGCAGTTCGGCGCAGCCGGCAGGCGGCGTCAACGCCCGTCCCAGTTGCACCAGCCAGCCGTCCTGGTCCAGTACCAGTGGCGCCATCTGCGCGGTCTTGTCCAGCGTCACATGCAAGGCGACCAGTTCGCGCGGGCGCACCTGGCGCAGTGCGATGCGTGCGCTGATGCGTTCGATGTCGGTGCTGCCCTTGATTGCGGCACGCAGTTCCTGCCACCGGCCATCGCGCAACCGCGTGATCGCGCCCAGCCGCTGGCGCGCGGCGCTGCGCTCGCGCCGGGGTTCGAGCAACCAGCGCTTGAGCAGGCGGCTGCCCATGCCGGTCAGGCAGGTGTCCAGCAACGAAAACAGAGTTGGCGCCGGGTCGCCACGCAGTGTCTGCGTCAGCTCCAGGTTGCGCCGGGTCGCCAGCGGCAGCTGCACCAGGTCGCCGTTGCGTTGCACGGTAATGCCCTGCACGTGGCTCAGCGGCCGGCCTTGGGTGTGTTCGGCATAACCCAGCAGGGCAGCCGCGGCGGCGTGTGCCAGGACTTGCTGCTGGGCGTCCCACGCGGCCAGGCTGGCGACCTTGAACAACTCCAGCAACTTGCGCAACCCCAGCGCCGGATCGAACTGCCAGTGCGCGCGAGTCGTTGCCGCTACGCCGTGCGCCGCGCACCAGCCCTTGAGCTGGCTCTCGAACGACGGCGTGACATCGGCGCCATGGATCAGCTCGCTTGGGCCCACGCGCACGATCCAGTCGCCGACCTCATCCGGCGTGCATTCGGCGAACTGCAACTGCGCCTGCGTGACGCTGATCCAGGCCAGGCCGCACTGGTTGCGCGGCCCCTGGTGCACCGCCATCAGCACCGACTCGGACTTGTCGGACAGCAGTTCAGCATCGGTCAAGGTTCCGGGCGTCATGACCCGCACCACCTTGCGCTCGACCGGTCCCTTGGCGGTTGCCACATCGCCGACCTGCTCGCAAATCGCCACCGACTCGCCGAGCTTGATCAGCCGGGACAGGTAGGACTCGATCGAATGGAACGGCACGCCGGCCATCACCACCGGCTCGCCCGCCGACTGGCCGCGCCGGGTCAACGTGATGTCAAGCAGCCGGGCAGCCTTTTCGGCGTCGGCGAAGAACAACTCGTAGAAGTCGCCCATGCGGTAAAGCACCAGCGTGTCGGGATGCTCGGCCTTGATGCGCAGGTACTGCTGCATCATGGGGGTGTGGGCGCAGAGGTCGAGCTTGGGCGATACGAGTGATAGATTGTCTTTTTGCATCAATGACTGTCGTGATCATCGACGTGCAGCAGATAAGTCGGCCGTCAGATATGGCGGAATTATCGGCGTCTGAATCTTGAAGTTCGGAAATTCACAGGTTGTTGACCAACCGTCGACCGGCCCGCAGGTTCTGGATCAGTGTGTTGTGACCCGTTACTTCAGCAGGGTTGCCTCGTAGCTGACAAACTTGAAGGCCTGAACTTTACCCATGAAATGGCGCTCTGCGGCCCATCTGCGCACTTCGGGCGACTGGTTGGGCTTGCCATGGCGCAATTCTGAAAACACATTCGTATCGAGAATGAACACCCGGCACCTCTATTCAAATTCAGCGGGCCGGATCGGGACGTCCAGTCGCGGCGGGTTGAACTCGATGCCGCCTCCGCCAGGAATGCCATCCATGACGCTCAGGAACGTTGGCTCGCCTTGGCCAACGATGCGGTAGTAGTCCTCGATCTTGAGTAGTGCAAATGCAGGGCGGCCCCGATCAGTGATGAACACTGGCCCCTCGCCGGCAGCCCGATTGGCGGCAGATACGTCGCGCGTGAAGTCTCGACTGGAAAACGTATGGACTGGCATGACGATCTCCTTCCGAGAGCGCAATGTTTGTATGTTGCGACAATCATGTCAATCCGTCCATCCCCTGCGAGCCCATGAAAGATTGCTGAAAATTCAGACGGGCGTCGGGGTGAAATCTGGATTGGCCTATGAGGGTGAGGGCCGCACCCGGTACCCTGTCATCCTTCTTGACCGTACTTATGTCAGCACAATTGTCAGCACAATTGTCAGCACAATTGTCAGCACAATTGTTTCGGAAAGAGCCCGGACATTTGCCACTGGCCGGCCTTCCGATTGCCCACGCGAGCTGGGCTCGTCGGCATATACGCCGATGTGCATATCGACATGCATGTTCATCGCGATAGCGTTGCAGCATGAGCCGCCGGGCCGATCCCAAGGCGAATTCCGTAGCGCGCAGGGTACCCCAGTGAACCGGCAGGTGGTCTGGACGGCGATGCAGGCTCGTCAACACGCAGACCACACAATGTTTGCAAGGGTCGCGGCGCCCTTACCCTGTG
>CAZADK010000485.1:246-3916 GCA_964483855.1 uncultured Rhodoferax sp. | reverse complement strand
CGACGGTGTCGGCCCAGTGTGGCCCCAGGCCGTCGCGTAAAGCAGCAATGCCCTGGTCGAGCTGCGTCAGGTTGCGGGAGAAGGCCCCCAGCGGCGCCATCTGGTTGACGTGGGTATCCCAGCCACCGAGTTCGCACATGGCGACCCTGGCCCCCAGCGGCGCTGCCAGAAAACGCGCGGCCGCTGCCATCATGTTCGGAAACGGTCCGCCGGCCGGCGTGCGTGGTTCGCGCGCCAGCGCATTGCCGCGCAAGGCGTTCTCGAACGCCATCGCCAGGGCCGGGTCGGTATGGCGGTACAGCGCCGCCAGTCGGTCGATGGTGTCGCGCTGCGGCGGTGGCAGCAGCGATGGCGACCAGGAGGTGACCGGCACCGCGCCCCGCATCAGCAGCGGCATGTGGCTGTTCAGCGCCACCCCCAGAGCCTTGCCGGATCCGGGCAGCAGCGCCAGTGCGCGGTTGAGCCAGCCGCTGTCGAGACCGTACGGCCGTTCAGCGCCGTTCTCCAGCATGTTCTGGCCATCGAAATGGGAACGGTCCCGGTACGGCGTGGCAGCGGCATGCACCACGGCCATCTGGCCCTGACCGTACAGCACGGCCAGTTGCGGCAGGTTCGGATGCAACCCGAAGAAGCCGTCCAGCGGCAATGCGCCTCCAGGGGCGCCCGTTGCCGGCAGAGCCAGCGCGCGGCGCGCCGACATCCAGTGCGGGTCGGCGACAGCCGGCACCGCCGACAGGCCATCCATGCCCCCGCGCAGCAGCACGACGACCAGGCGGCGTTCTGTCGCCGCCGAGGCCAGCACCGGCATCGGCGCGAATCCCGTGGCCGCCAGCCCGGTCGCCACGCCGACAAAGTGCCGGCGCGACACACTGCCTGCGCGGGTTGCAGGCGGCGGGTATACCGCGGCAAAACCAGTCGTGAAGCGTGCCATGGTTCCCTATCTCCGCTGAAATTCGGCGCTGGCCAGCAACAGCGTCAGCCCCTGCGCCGGACTTTCCGCCCGTTCGATCGCCTGCAGCGTTGCCGGCGACACGGCCGCGCCCAGCAACTCACGCGCCATGTCCGTTGGCGGCCGTGTAATGGAGGCGGCATGGCCCGCGGCTGCGCCGGCCCACAAGAAACGTTTCCATACCGCGTCGGCGCCCAGCCACTCGGCCTCGAAATCCGGCCAGCCATTGGGGCCGGGCGGGTTGTAGACGACCTGTCCCAGATTGGCCAGCGTGCGCTGCAACCGCATCGCGTCGATGTCCAGTCCCGGCAGGCCCCGTGCGGCGGACACCAGATATTCCTGTGGCGTCTTGAACTTCTGCAGCGGCTGCACGTAAGCCTGCGGGCTGTCGACCAGGGCCGCGCAGACCCGGGCCAGGTCACCATCGGTGCCCAGGAATACCGTGGCCAGCCGCTGCACCACGGCCTCGGGCGGGTCGTCGGCGATGAAGTGGCGCGCCAGCTTGGTGGCGATGAAACGCGCCGTCGACGGATGGGCCGCCAACGCGCGCAGCACCGCCTCGCCTTGCTCCACACCTTGCTGCGCATACGACGTGCCGAGCACGCGATGGGCGCCGGGCTCGTGCGCGTCGGGGTCGAAATCGAACAGGCCAGGGCCGTTGAGCCGGCCTTGCAACGTCAGTCGCGCATACGACACCCTTGGCGGCCGCGCGATGGTCCAGCCGGTGATGATGCGCGCCAGGCTGGTCACGTCGGACTGCTCGTAACCACCACGGGCGCCGAGCGTCTGCAGTTCGAGGATCTCGCGCGCCAGGTTCTCGTTGAGGCCGATGCTGCGCGGGATCGCGAAATCCCGCTGGGCCGGTTGTCGGCGCAGCGACGGGTTGAGCGCCAGCGCCGAGTTCGGCCCGATCGACAACAGGTTGTCGAGGTAGAACAACATCGCCGGGTGCCGGGTCGATGCCAGCAACATATCGACGAAGCGGCCGCTCACATGCGGGCGAATCACGTCGCGCTCGAATGAAGGAGGCATCGCGATCGCGCCGGGCTTGGCCCCCGAGACGACGAAATGGTTGCTCCAGAAATGCACCAGGCGCTCGAAGAATGGCTGCTCGGTGGCCACCGCCACGTCGAATCGTGCCTTCACCGCCCTGGCATGGCGCGGGCCGAACACCTGCTTGAAGCTGCCCTCGACCGACAGGCCAGTGGCGCCAGCGCCAGACATCTGCGGGGCCTGCGGCTGCGTCATCGACGCGCCCGAATCGGTTTGTGCCGCCATGCTGCCGTCGCCGGCCGGCCTGGTGCGGCGCTGCGCGGCCGTATCGGCCCGCATCGTGGCCGGATCCATCCCCTGAGCACGGGCCTTGCGGGCCAGCTCTGCTGTCCATTGGCGAAACGCGCCGAGGTCGTCCGCCGTGGGTGGCAACGCTGCCATCGGTGCCGGCAACGCGGCTTCAGGCCGCAACTGCTGGCGCAGCCAGCCGCGTGGATCGGCACGCACCGCGGCAATCTCGCCCGGGCGAGCGCCCAGTCCGAATCGGTTGACCGCCACGGTGGCTTCTACGGAATCAGGGGACATCTGCTCGCACCCTCGGGTTGTCACATGGTGTTGGTACAGTGTAGGGTGGCCAGACCGGGGGAAAATGTCGCTCCGGTAAAGCAACGGTCGATGTCCGCTGGCCTGGATCGTCGTACCGATCTGGCCTGGTCTGCCCGCTTGTGCGTGGCGACCGGTCCCAGGCACTCCATCCAGCATGCGAATTTCTGAACTACTCATCGTCGGTTGTGTGTCCCTGAGCCTGGCCGGTTGCGCACTCCCGCCCGCGACGCCAGTGGCGCCGCCACCCATCGCCATATCCCCGCAACAGTGGCAGGCGCCGCTGCCCCACAACGGCAATGTCAGCGACCTGACGCGCTGGTGGCAGGACCTCGGCGACCCGCTGCTGGTCGAACTGCAGGACGCGGCACAACTGGCCAGCCCTTCGCTGGCCAGCGCGCGTTCGCGCGTCATCCAGGGCCGCGCCGCGCTGAGCCAGACGCGCGCAGCGCTGGGGCCCACGCTCGACGCCTCGGCCAGTGCCGGCCGCGCAGCGAACCAGCCGGCCACCCCGGCGACCACGTCGTTGGCGGCCGGCGTGTCGGCATCGTGGGAGATCGACGTGTTCGGCGCCAACCGCCTGGCCAGTGAAGCGGCCCAGGCTCGGCTGGCCAGCGCGCAGGCCACCTGGCATGACGCGCGGGTACTGGTGGCGGCCGAGGTCGCCAGCCGTTATTTCGGCCAGCGCGCCTGCGAACAGCAGCGCCGCATTGCGCAGGCGGACGCGCAATCGCGCCGGGAGACCGCGCGACTCACCGAACTCACGCTCAAGGCCGGCTTCACACCGGCAGCCACGGCCGCGCTGGCGCGCGCCGCTGCCAGCGACGCGAATGGCCGCGTATTGCGCCAGCGCGCGTTGTGCGCGCTCGATGTCAAGGCACTGGTCGCATTGACCGGCCTGCCCGAAGCCCCACTGGTTCAGCGGCTGGCACAGGCGCCACTGGCCCTGGCGCCCGACGCCCGGCTGGTTGTGTCGACATTGCCGGCCGACACACTGGCGCAGCGGCCGGACATCTTCGCCGCGCAGCGCGACCTGGATGCGGCCCGTGCCGAACTCGGCGGCGCGCAGGCGCAGCGATATCCGCGCCTGCGCGCCGCCGAGTTCGGCACGGGCCGCATCCAGGT
>CAZADK010000485.1:0-236 GCA_964483855.1 uncultured Rhodoferax sp. | reverse complement strand
GTTCGACGGCGGCCGGCGCGAGGCCGGCGTGGCAGCGGCACAGGCGCGTTACGACGAATCGGCCGCGCTGGTCCAGACGCGGGTGCGCCAGGCGGTGCGCGAGGTCGAGCAGGCGCTGGTCGTGCTGCAAAGCACGCAAGAACGGATAGCCGACGCGATCACCGCCGAGACGGGTTACCGCGCCTGGCAAGACGGCACCGAAGCCCGCTACAAGGGCGGCCTGGCCAGCCTGGCCG
>CAZADK010000484.1:2480-3919 GCA_964483855.1 uncultured Rhodoferax sp. | reverse complement strand
AAGAAGGTCTATTTCGAACGTTGCGCCGGTTGCCACGGCGTGCTGCGCAAGGGCGCCACCGGCAAGAACCTCGAGCCGCACTGGAGCAAGAAAATGCCCGACGGCACGATGCAGGAAGGCGGCATGCTCAAGCTGGGCACCGCGCGCCTGGAGAAGATCATCGCGCTGGGCACCGAGGGCGGGATGGTCAACTACGACGACATCCTGACCAAGGACGAGATCAACATCATGGCGCGCTACATCCAGGAGGTGCCGGATGTACCGCCGGAGTTCAGCCTCAAGGACATGGCCGACTCCTGGAAGCTGATCGTGCCGGTCGAGCAGCGGCCCAAGAAGCAGATGAACAAAATCAATCTGAAAAACGTCTTCGCCGTGACCCTGCGCGACACCGGCAAACTGGCGCTGATCGACGGCGACACCAAGGAAATATGGCAGATTCTCAATACCGGCTATGCGGTGCACATCTCGCGCATGTCGCTGTCCGGTCGTTACGTCTACACGGTCGGCCGTGATGGCCTGGTGACGCTGATCGACCTGTGGTTCGAGAAGCCGACCACCGTGGCCACCGTCCGCATGGGCTCCGATGCCCGTTCGGTCGAGACCTCCAAATTCAAGGGTTACGAAGACAAGTACCTGGTTGGTGGCACCTACTGGCCGCCGCAGTACTCGATCATGGAAGGCGACACGCTCAAACCGATCAAAATCGTGTCCACGCGCGGTACCACGGTGGATGGCGAATACCACCCGGAGCCGCGGGTTGCCTCCATCGTGGCCTCGCACATCAAGCCCGAGTGGGTCATCAACGTAAAAGAGACCGGCCAGATCATGCTGGTCGATTACACCGACCTCAAGAACCTCAAGACCACCACCATCGAGTCGGCCAAATACCTGCACGATGGCGGCTGGGACGCATCCAAACGCTACTTCATGGTTGCCGCCAACGCGTCGAACAAGATTGCTGCGGTCGACACCAAGACCGGCAAGCTGGCGGCTTTGATCGACACCAACAAGATCCCGCATCCAGGGCGCGGCGCCAACTTCGTGCACCCGACCTACGGCCCGGTCTGGGCCACCGGTCACCTGGGTGGCGCTGCGGTGTCGCTGATCTCGACCGCATCCGACAACCCGAAGCACGCCAAGTTCAAGCAATACAACTGGAAGGTCGTGCAGGAACTCAAGATGCCGGGCGCCGGCAACCTGTTCGTCAAGACGCACCCGAAATCGACCAACCTGTGGGCGGACATGCCGATGAACCCGGAGCGCGAGAACGCCGAGGTCAACTATGTGTTCGACCTCAAAGACCTGTCCAAGCCGCCAGTGCGGATCGACGTGGCCAAGGATTCCGGCCTGCCGGTGACCAAGGCCCTGCGCCGCGCCGTACACCAGGAGTACAACAAGGACGGCACCGAGGTCTGGATCTCGCTGTGGGGCGGCAAGAC
>CAZADK010000484.1:0-2380 GCA_964483855.1 uncultured Rhodoferax sp. | reverse complement strand
CCTGTGTCCTGGTGGCGCCGGACGACCACCCGGTACTCGGTATTGGCCGTCGTGATGATGGGTTTTGCCGCCGGCATCATCTTCTGGGGCGGTTTCAACACCGTCGTCGAGGCCACCAATACCGAGACCTTCTGCATCGGCTGCCACGAGATGCGCGACAACGTCTACAAGGAATACAAGGAAACCATTCACTACAGCAACCGCACCGGTGTGCGTGCCGTGTGCTCTGACTGTCACGTGCCCAAGGAATGGGTCCCCAAGATGATCCGCAAGGTCCAGGCCTCGCGCGAGTTGTACGGCAAGGTCGTCGGAACGATCGATACGCAAGAGAAGTTCGAAGCCAAGCGGCTGACTCTGGCCGAGCGCGAATGGGCCCGCATGAAGGCGAACAACTCGCTCGAATGCCGAAACTGCCACAGCCTGCAGAGCATGGACGTCGACAAGCAAAAGCCGCGTGCCAGCAAGTCGCATGCACTTGCAATCAAGAACAACGAGACCTGCATCGACTGCCACAAGGGCATCGCCCACCACAAACCCAAGGGCATGAAGGAAGAGGACTGATTTCCGACGATCGCCACTGGCGCCAACCCATGCCCACCCATCACCATTTGCCGAAGGACGCACCATGAATACCCACCACCGCCTGCCGCACACCTTGGCCATCGCCGCGCTGCTGACGTTCTCGTCAGCGGCGACCCTGGCCGCACCGCCTGACTGGGGCAAGGTGCCGGCCACCAAAATCACGGTCTTCTACCCTGGCGCCTCGCCGATGGAATGGATCACCAAGGGAACCGAACACGGCGGAGCCCGCGCGCTGCGCAAGGGCGAATCCTGTGCCGGTTGCCATAACGATGAAGCCGCCGACATGGGCAAGAAGATGGCCAGTGGCCAAAAGCTCGAACCCAAGCCGATCAAGGGCAAGGCCGGCTCAATTCCGGTGTCGGTGCAGGCATCGAACGATGGCGCCAATCTGTACATGCGCTTCAGCTGGAAGCAGCCGGCCGGCGGCGCCGACAAGATGGACAAGGACAACCAGGTCAAGCTCGCCTTGATGCTCGACGACAGCAAGGTCGAGGGCGCAAATCTCTCGGGTTGCTGGCAGGCATGCCATGCGGACGCGCGCACCATGCCAGAGGCCAAGGACGACAAGAAGACCAAGTACATCAAGGACGCCAACCTGGGAGCAGGCAAGTTCTATGACCTGATCCAGTGGACCAGCAAGGGCGACAAGCACGACGGCTACATTGCCGACAAGCGCGTGATGGACGGCGGCAAGGCCCTGGTCGATGCCAAGGGTGAGAAAAAGGGCGACGAATGGTCGGTCGTGATCACCCGCAAGCTGGCCGGCGGCGGCGAAGGCGATATCACGATGGCAGGCGGAAAGACCTACAACTTCGGCTTTGCCATCCATGACGACCACGCGTCGGGGCGATTCCACCATGTGTCGCTCGGCTATTCACTCGGCATAGACGCCAAGGCGGATATCAACGCCACCAAGCAATGAATGGGAAGCCGGTCGTCAACCGGTGATCCGCCGGCCGACGACCGGCTGACACGTCAAATGCCCATGCAACGCCGCCCTGCACTCTTGCGACTGTCCTTGCTGGCGGGAGTTGGTTTGTGGGCAGTGCCCGCACGCGCGGCGGGCAAGACCCACGAGGTCTCGATCCTGGACTACAAGTTCAACCCACCTCAATTGACAGTCAAGGTGGGAGAGTCGGTCAAATGGATCAACAAAGAGAAGCGAACCACGCACTCGGTGCTTTTCACCGGTCCGGGCGGCTTCGAGTCCGAACGCTTCTTTCCTGACGAATCTTGGCAGCGCACGTTCGACAAGGTCGGAAGCTATCCGTATAGCTGCGGGCCTCACCCGGAGATGAAGGGGCTGATCGAGGTGATCGCACCCTGAGCCGCCGACAGCAGGGGCAAGCCGCGGCATCCAAAGCAGCCTTGACTTACTTCAAGGACATCGTCCGCGTCACGCGTGAACATAGGCCCAAGTCAAGTGCCACAGCATCGGCCGATCGGGTTCGGTAGCGCGAAATGCGATTCCGGATCTCACTGCCAGTGGTGTGGTGGCGTTTAAACCCCATTCTGGTCCAAAACATGAAACAGAAGAAGCTTCTTACCTTCCTCGCCGAGGTTGCATTCGCGTCGGTCAGTGTCTCGTCCATGGCTGCCGGCCCCGAGGACGCCATGGTCAAGGCGGGGTGCACCGCCTGCCACAACAAGGACAGGAAGGTCGTCGGCCCATCCTACAAACAGATCGCCGCCAAATACAAGGGCCAGGACAGCGTTGCCAAGCTGATGGAGAAGGTACGCAAGGGCGGGTCGGGCGTCTATGGGCCGGTTCCGATGGCACCCAATCCTGTCGCCAAGA
>CAZADK010000483.1:0-3933 GCA_964483855.1 uncultured Rhodoferax sp. | reverse complement strand
ATGCGGCCGCCACCAAGCTGATGGGCGACAGCATCTATACCAATCCGATGATGCTCGGTTACGCCTGGCAAAAAGGCTGGATCCCGCTGGGCCGCGTTTCCTTGATTCGCGCGATCGAACTCAATGCGGTGCAGGTCGACAACAACAAGGCGGCCTTCGAGTGGGGTCGCCGCGCTGCGCACGATTGGGCCAGCGTCGAGAAACTCTTGAGCCCGGCGCAGGTGCTGCAGTTCAAGAAACGCGAGACGCTGGACGACATCGTGGCGCGGCGGGTGGAATTCCTGACGGCCTACCAGGACGCGGCCTACGCCAGCCAGTACCAGGCCTATGTGCACACGGTGCGGGATGCCGAAGGCAAGATCGGCAAGACGCTGCTGGCCGAAAACGTCGCGCGTTACCTGTTCAAGCTGATGGCCTACAAGGACGAATACGAGGTGGCCCGGCTGCACACCGACACAGCGTTCCTGGACAAGGTCAACGCGATGTTCGAAGGTGACTTCAAGCTGCACTACCACCTGGCGCCACCACTGCTGGCCAAGCGCAATGAAAAAGGTGAACTGCAGAAGCAGAAGTTCGGCCCGGCGATGCTGACCGGCTTCCGATGGCTGGCCAGGCTCAAGGGCCTGCGCGGTTCGGCGTTGGACATTTTCGGTCGTAGCGAGGAGCGCAAGTCCGAGCGGGCATTGATCAGTGAATACCGTGCCAGCCTCGACGAGGTGCTGGCACGGCTGACGGCCGACAACCATGCGCTGGCAGTGGAGATTGCCCGTATCCCCGAAAAGATCAAGGGTTACGGCCACGTGAAGGAGCGCAACCTGGTGGCCGCGCGGGGCCAGTGGCAGGAGCTGATGCAGCAGTGGCGTGCGCCGGTGGCGGCGGCGCCTTCTGCCCGGCAGGCGGTTGGCGCCTGACGGGCGCAGGCCGTCGGACGACGGTTTACCTTCTTGCGCGGGGCATGCCTGGCGCAGGAAAGGTGGATCGGGGTGGTCGGGGTAGCCGGATTTCAGAGCCGGTAGATCTGCCCGAACTTGGCCTCCAGGTAGTCCAGCAGCGGCTCCGGCGTCGGGGCCTGGCCACAGGCCTGTGCAATCACATCGGCCGGGCGGTGCAGCGCGCCATGTTGGTGAACACGCTCGCGAAGCCAGTCGGTGGCCGGCTGTGCCACGCCCTGCTCCAGGCTGGTGTCGAGGTCTGGCACATCCTGGCGCAGCGTCTGGTGCAGGCAACCGGCGTAGACGTTGCCCAGCGTGTAGGTCGGGAAATAACCGAACAGGCCGACCGACCAGTGCACGTCCTGCAACATGCCGTTGGATGCCCGGTCGACCGACAGGCCGAAGTCCCGCGCAAAGCGCTGGTTCCACGCCTGCTCCAGGTCGCCTGGCGCAAGCGAGCCATCGACCAGGGCGCGTTCCAGGTCGAAACGCAGCATGACGTGCAGGTTGTAGTGAATCTCGTCGGCCTCGGTGCGGATGAAACCTGGTTGCACCCGGTTGACGGTGGCGTAGAAGTCGTCAGCCGATGCCGGGGTGAATCCGTCGGCATGGGCTCGCATGCGACCGCACAACCAGTGCGTGAACGCGCGCGAACGCCCGAGCTGGTTCTCGTAGATACGACTCTGGCTTTCGTGCACCCCCATGGACACACCTTGCCCCAGGGGAGTCAGACGGTACGCAGGGTTGATGCCCAGTTCGTAACACGCGTGACCGGTCTCGTGGAGGGTCGAATACAGGCAGTTGAACGGGTCGTCCTCGACCACCCGTGTCGTGATCCGCACGTCGTCGCCCGAACCGGACGAAAACGGGTGCACCGCGAGGTCGAGCCGGCCGCGATTCCAGTCGTAACCGAAGGCCTCTGCCGTCTCGCGCGCCATTGCCAGCTGCGCCGCCATCGGGAATCGGCCATGCAGCGCGGCAGGCTGCGCGCTCGCGCCCAGCACCCGTTCACGCAGCGCCACCAGGCGTGGGCGCATGCGGTCGAACATGGCGGCAATGGTGGACGCCGTGGCGCCAGGCTCGTAGTCGTCGAGCAGCGCATCGTAGGCGTCGGCCCCGAAGCCGCCGTCCGAGAGGGCTTGGCCAGCCTCGCGCCTGAGCGCCAGCACCTGAGCGAGAGTCGGCAGGAAAGACGCGACATCGTCGTTGCGCCGGGCCTGGGCCCAGATGCCCTGCGCGAGCGAGGTGGTGCGGGCGATCTCCGTGGCCAGTCGGGCCGGAATGCAGGTACTCCGGCGAAACGTGCGGCTGATCAACTCCAGCGTGCGGCGCTCGGCCGCACCCGTCGGGCTGGCCTTCGCCAGCCAGTCGGCGAGCCGCGGGTCGGTACGACGCGCATGCAGCACCGCTTCGAGCGCCGCCATCTCGTCGCCGCGCTGCATCGCAGCGCCACGCGGCATCACGGTTTCCTGGTCCCAGCCCAGGCGGCCCGCGATCTGCGACAGTGCCTCGGTGTCGCGCTGAAAGGCCATCAGGTCGTCGATTGCAGCCACGTTGTTGCCGATGGGTTGTTGTCGGTCCAAGCGTCAGGGGTTGAGTTGCAGCGCCACTTCGGCGCCCAGCGTGTTGCTGACGGTGCAGATGTCCTTGGTGCGCCGCAACAACCCGTCGCTCCGACTGGCATCGACCGCTACGGATGTGCGCACGACGACGTCGAAACGACCGAACCGGTTGGGCAGGTCGGTGGCCTTGGTTGCCGTTGCCGATACGTCCAGCGCGCCGAGTTCGAGTGCCATTTGCTGGGCCGCCATGCGCATCGAGATTGCAATGCAGTTGGCCAGCGCCGCCAGCAGCAGGTCGGATGGTGACATGGCGTCGGCAGCTGGCGCCAGTGCTGCCTGCGCACGATGACCGGCCTCGGTCTCGAATGACAGGTGGGTGCCGTCGTCCGATCGGACGGTCAGCGGGCCATAGGTCTTGGGTTTGATTTTCACGTGCATGCGCAAGGTTTGTTCAAAAGGGGCACAAAGGGTGGCGCGGATCGTGGCTTGTCGGTCGATGCGCCGTCACATCAGCAGGCCGGGCAGGAAGGTGGCAATCGGCGGAAACAGCGTCAGGATACCGATTGCCAGCAGCAACATGACCCAATACGGCGTAGCGGCCTGAGCCGCGCGCCCCAGCGACACCTCGCCCTTGGTCAGCACGGTGAGCACCGACAGGTTCAACCCGACCGGCGGCGTGATCTGACCGATCTCGATCAGGATGGTGATGATCACGCCAAACCAGATCGGGTCGAAGCCGAGTTGGGTCATCAGCGGAAACACGATCGGCAGCGTCATCACCATCAGGGAGAGCCCGTCGAAGAAGCACCCCAGCACCAGGTAGACAACCACGACGATCGCCAGCACGGTGTACTTGTCCAGCCCGCCGGCCAGCACCGACTCCAGCAGCGCCTGGGGCACTCCGAGCACGCTGGCGGACTGGCTCAGCACGGTTGCGCCCAGTACCACGAAGCCGATGGACGAGAACAGCAACACCGAGCGCATGAGGCTGTCGACCAGCTTGCGCGGCGTGAGGTCGCCCCACACAAAGGCGATGACGGCCGCCACCACGACACCCACACCCGCGGATTCGGTGGGGGTGGCAAAACCGAATGCGATGCTGCCGATGATCGCCACGATCAGAGCGACCACCGGCCAGATCTGCAGCATGCCCGCCAGGATCGCCAGCAGCGGCGTGCGTGTGTCGTCCTTCGGGTACAGCGCCGGGTTGCGCAGGCAGGCAAACAGGATGTAGGCCATGAAAAGGCCGGTCACCATCAGGCCCGGCACGATGCCGGCAATGAAGAGCTTTCCGATCGAGGTCTCCGTCAACGCGCCGTAGATCAGGAACGACAGGCTGGGGGGAATGAGCAAACCCAGCGTGCCGCCGCCAGCCAGACTGCCGACCACCGCCGCCTTGTCGTAGCCGCGCTTGACCATTTCCGGGTAGGCCACCGAGC
>CAZADK010000482.1:0-3957 GCA_964483855.1 uncultured Rhodoferax sp. | reverse complement strand
GAGCCATCGCCGATGGCGGCGGGCTTGCGCGCTGGCCGCAGGCGACGACGACGATGCCGACTCTGCACAGACATTTGCCAGGAGAACTGCGATGACATCCCTGACTTTGGGCGACACCGAGACGCGGATACGGGCTTTGCTGGTGAAGGACTTCAAGCTGGACCCCATCACGCTCACACGGGACGCGCGTCTCGAAGACCTGGGCATCGACTCGATCGGCATGGCGGAGTTGATATTCAACGTCGAAGACGAGTTCGGGATGAAACTATCCGATGTGGCCGTGCAGTTGTCCACGTTCGGCGAAGTCGTTCAATTCATCGACGAAGCCATGGCTCACCAGCCTGCGGCGGCCGCGCCACACCCTTTGGCGCGTCCTTTGCAGACCGGAACATGAGGCGCGTGGCGGTCACCGGCATCGGGCTGGTCTCGCCATTGGGCCATGATGCCAAAGACGTATTTGAAGCTGCGCGCGCCGGACGCTCGGGCATCCACAGGCTACAGATCGCCGGCGCCCACAGGCTGGTGGCGCCGCTGGCGGCCAGCGTGCCATTCGATGGCACCGAACACTTCGAGCCGCCGCAGTTCCGCCTGCTCGACCGGGTCAGTCAGTTCGCCGTGGTGGCGGCAAGACGAGCGCTCGCAGACGCCGGCTGCGAACTTTCGCAGGCCGAGCGCGAACGCGCAGGCGTCTTCGTGGGCACTGGCATGGGCGGCACGTTGAGCATCGACGATGGCTACCAGACGCTGTACGGTGAAAACTCCGATCGCATCAAGCCGATGATGATCCTCAAAGGAATGCACAACGCGCCTGCCGCCTGGATCGGTATCGAAAATGGCTGGCGCGGACCCAACCTGACCTACTCCACGGCTTGCTCGTCCTCCAGCGTGGCCATTGGCGAAGCCTGGCTTCGGGTGGCTTGTGGCCCGCTGGAGATCGCCATCGCAGGTGGCTCCGAGGCGCCGCTGTCGCTGGGTTCGCTGAAGGCCTGGGAGGCCATGCACACGCTGGCCAGCGAGGACGCGACAGACCCGGCACGTTCGTGCAAGCCGTTTTCGCGCAGCCGCAGTGGCATGGTGCTGGGTGAGGGTGCCGCATTCGTGGTGCTGGAATCGTGGGAGCGTGCCGTGGCACGAGGCGCCGCGATACACGGCGAACTCCTCGGCTACGGGCTGACCACCGACGCGGGCCATATCGCGCGGCCCAGCGTTGACGGCCAGGCGGCTGCCATGGCAGCGGCGCTGGCCGCTGCCGGTATCGCCGCCGATGAAGTGGACGCCATCAACGCCCATGGCACCGGCACCCAGGCCAACGACATTGCAGAAACCGCAGCGATCAAACGCGTGTTTGGCACCCGGGCGGGCCGGATACCCATCAGCGCCACCAAAGCCCTGCACGGTCATCTGCTGGGTGCGACGGGGGCCCTCGAGTTCGTGCTCTCGTTGCTGGCACTGCGGCATGGCGTTGCCTTGCCGACCATGCATCTGGACGTGCCCGATCCGGATTGCGATCTGGACTACGTAGCGCATGGCGCGCGCGTCGGCGCAGCCGGCCGAACCATGTTGTCGAATTCATTCGCCTTCGGCGGCACCAACGCCGTGTTGGCCGTGCGCGCCGTGGACTGAAGCAGCGGGCATGCCGATTCAGTTGCCCCACGCGGCATCGGACATGGCGAGAAGTAACAAATCAATTATTGCGTGCGGCGCCGTACGAATGGCACTGGCCAAGCCCGCGATGATGGGGTATGCCCAAAGACCCCATGAACCCGCCCTGCGCGATCCTTTTCTCTTCGATACTGCAAGACAGTAGCGTCGTGACCGATCCATCCAGACATCTCTCGTCTGTATCATGCCCACATTGCGGTGAGTACAAGCTCAGGCGCATCCATAGACGCACGGTGGATCGTTTGCTGAGTTCGTTCATCACATTGCGGCGATTCAAATGCTACGACTTTCGATGTCACTGGGAAGGGAACCTGGTACAAAAACGCACCGCAAAGCGCTCGCCGCTCTCGCTCGCCGGAGCTGGCGCGATCGTCTTCAGCGCCGCGCTCCTGACGATTGTTGTCGCCGACGAATTACTGCAGGTTTTTGGTCGCTGAGATACGGGTGCCCCAGGTCGCTGGCAGCCAAACTTCCGTGGCTCCGGGCAGCAGAACTCCAGCAGGCACCCCATCAAAACAATTTGCGATATGTGCGCTAGCGCGCAGACGGTATCAACTGCATGCGCTCCAATGGATGTGTCGGCGCCTGCTCACACACCCACTTCATGGGTGGGCTGCGCCAAGGAACTTCTCATGTATATCGGCGCCGGGGCCATTGTGCTCATCATCATTCTCGCAATCGTTTTCCTGTGACCAACCTCCTGTCCTAGTCACGTGTTTGCACTGCACGTGACCGCGACAGGTCTTCAGCGCACCGGCGTGGCGGTCGAGTTCATCGACGTCATCATGGCCGGGCCGTAAATCATCGCGAAGGCAACGTCCTTGGCGTCGCGCCCGCTCGCGATGCGCACCAGGCCGCTCAGATCCGACATGCGCGTCGCGTCAAAGATCTCCCATCGGCCGCCCAGATAAGCTTCGAACACGGCATGGAAGTCGGGAGGGGGCGTGTCGAAGTTTGAATAACCCGCGATCAGCCGCGCAGGGATGTTCAGCGCACGACAGAAGGTCACCCCCAGGTGGGCGAAGTCGCGGCATACACCCGCGCGCTGCGTGAACACATCGCGCGCCGTGGTCGTGGCCGTCGAGGTGCCGATCTGGTAGTCGATGTGGGCGTGGATCCAATCGCAGATAGCCGCCACACGCGCATGGCCGGGCGGCAACCCGCCGAACAGCTTTTGCGCGGCGTGCGACAGCAGGTCGGACTCGCAATAGCGCGTCGGCAAAAGGTACTGCAGCACCTCGTCGGGCAATTGCCAGATCGGCACCTCGCCCGCCTTCAAGTCCTCGGCTTCGACGGTTCGTCGCACCCGGGCCTGGTAGTGCAACTCGAAGGCCCCCGACACCACTTGCAGCCGGATACATCGGTGCAATTCGGTCGGGACGTTATAGACATGCACCGGCATGGGCGGGGTCAGGATGAGCGACTCGGACAACACGACCTGATCACGCCCGTTCAGCGCGTGAATCTGGAACAGGAAATCAGTGATGCCATTGACCTGATAGGCCAGCAGGCAATCGACGTCGAACTCCTGGCCGCCGGCCAGGTTTGGCGTTGTCGCATCCACGTTCAAGGCTTCTTGGTCGCATCCCTGACCGATTTCTTCGTGTCGCCGAAGACCTGCTGGGCCTTGCCTTCGGCTTCCCGGACATGGCCCTTGGCCTGCTGTTCCTTGTTTCCCGTGACTTTGCCGACTTGCGCCTGCACCTTGCCGGCCGATTCTTTGGCCGTGCCCTTGACTTGGTCTTTGTTCATCGTGTTACCTCTTGGGTTGTTGAAGGGACTCGGGTGGGTCGCTGCCCACCCAAAGAGCAAGATACCCAACATGACAATCGGCTTCTGTGCGCTTGCGCACTCAACCGGTCATAAAGTTGATCCCTACGGGCAACCGGTACCCTTGGCCCGCACACGTCAAGGCTTGCCCGATATTTGCAGGCGCAATCGTGGCACGGAATCGGGGTACGATACCGCGATTCGCGCCTTGACCACCGCTGCCGTGCCAGCAAGATCGATATCACCAGAACGATCTGGGTGGTGCCAGCGGGAACGCGCAATGATTCCGAGGAGCAGGCAAATGTCCATCCTCGCCACGACGATGCCGTTTCTCAAAGCGCTGTATCGAGAAACCGTTGAAGACGACATCCTCAACGGTGCTGCGGTGCTGGGCTTTTACCTGATGCTGGCGATCTTTCCGGCGATGATCTTCGTGCTGGCGGTTATCCCCTACCTGCCCATCGCGAACATCGATCAGGCGATCATGGATCTGCTGCGCCAGGCGCTGCCGGCGAGCGCCGCCGA
>CAZADK010000481.1:0-3960 GCA_964483855.1 uncultured Rhodoferax sp. | reverse complement strand
CTGTAACCCAGCGCGACCAGCGCCTGCAGGATGTCGGCCTGTGCATCGTCGCCCGGCACCGCCACCGCGCCGATATCGGCGCCGAGTTTGCCCTTGAGCTCGAGCAGCAGCCGCTCGGCGATCTTCTTGCCGATGCCCGGCACCTTCACCAGGCGCCCCGGCTCCTGGCTGGTCACCGCATGCGCCAGGTCGGACACCGTCATGCCCGACAACACCGCCAGCGCGGTGCGCGGGCCGACGCCCGATATCTTGATCAGCTGGCGGAAGGCCTCGCGCTCGGGGGCACTGCCAAAACCGTACAGGATCTGCGCATCCTCGCGCACGACGAAATGGGTCAGCAAGCTGACCGGCTCGCCACGCCCGGGCAGGTTGTAATAGGTGCTCATCGGCACGAACACCTCGTAACCCACTCCGCCGCACTCCAGCAGGACCTGTGGCGGGTTCTTTTCGCCCAGGGTGCCGGTCAACTTGCCTATCATCGGGGTACCTGTCCTTCCCAGTCACGGGCACCACCACGGTTCCCTCGCCGGAATTATCGACGTGATCCTCCGACATATCTTCTCCCCGCCCAACAACACCCGCATGACCAACCTGTGCGGTCCGATGGACGAGCACCTGCGCACGATCGAGACGGCCTTGCAGGTCAGCATCGCGCATCGGCACGAGCAGTTCAAGGTCGACGGTCCGAAAGACAAGGCCAGGCGCGGCATGGAAATGCTGCAGGCCTTGTACGAAATGGCCGAGCGTCCGATCGACCCGGCCACAGTGCAGTTGATGCTCGCCGGCGACAGCAGCATGAATGACGCCCAGGCGCCCGGGCTGCAGACCCGGCGCGCCGACCTGAAACCCCGCACGCCGAACCAGGCGGCCTACCTGGACAACATCGCCAACCACGATGTCACCTTCGGCATCGGCCCGGCCGGTACCGGCAAGACCTATCTGGCCGTGGCCTGCGCCGTCGACGCCTTGCAGCGCAGCGCGGTGCAGCGCATCGTGCTGACCCGCCCGGCGGTCGAGGCCGGCGAGCGACTGGGATTCCTGCCCGGCGACCTGAACCAGAAAATCGACCCCTACCTGCGCCCGCTGTACGACGCCTTGTACGACCTGATGGGTTTCGATGCGGTGCAAAAGGCATTCGAGCGCCAGGCGATCGAGATCGCGCCGCTGGCGTTCATGCGCGGGCGCACCCTGAACAACGCCTTCATCATCCTGGACGAGGCGCAAAACACCACGCCCGAGCAGATGAAGATGTTCCTGACCCGCATCGGTTTCGGCGCCAGGGCGGTGGTCACCGGCGATGTGAGCCAGATCGATCTGCCCAAGTCCCAGCTCAGCGGCCTGATCGACGCCGAACGGGTGCTGCGCCGGGTCCAGGGCATTGCGATCACCCGGCTGACCAGCGCCGACGTGGTGCGCCACCCGCTGGTGGCGCTTATCGTCGATGCCTACGATATGCGCGGCCAAGCGCGGGATGCCGAGCCGGATGTCCCCCCGCCCCGGCCGGCCGCGCGCAAACGCGCCAGCTGAGTCCGGGGACTGCCGCGGCATGTTGCCCCAGTTGGGTCTGTCCCTGCAATTCGCGCTCGACGCTGATGCGGCCGAGCACCGCGCCGCGCTGCCGCGACACAAGGTCGCGCGCTGGATCCGCCATGCGCTGGAGCGCGATGCACAGATCACCGTGCGTATCGTCGATGCCGTGGAAGGCCGGGCGCTGAACCGCACCTACCGGCACAAGGATTACGCGACCAACGTGCTCACCTTCGACTATGGCGACGATGAACCCCTGAGCGCCGACCTGGTGTTGTGCGCGCCGGTCATCACCCGCGAGGCGCGCGAGCAGGGGCGCTCGCTGCAGGCCCACTATGCCCACCTGATCGTGCACGGCAGCCTGCACGCGCAAGGCTGGGACCATGAGACCGGCGCCGCAGATGCGCAGGCCATGGAGACGCGCGAGGCGCAGATCCTGGCCCGGCTCGGATTTGACGATCCGTACGCTTGACTCCAGAGCTCAAGCCGCAGGATCGATACGCAGCGGAATCGTGATCGGCCCGTCGTTGACGAGCGCGACCTGCATTTCAGCGCCGAAGCGCCCGTTGTGCACCACCGGGTGCAGCGCGCGCGCCTGCGCCAGAAAATACTGGTACAGCCGCAGTCCGAGTTCGGGCGCGGCGGCCTTCGTGAAACCGGGGCGGTTGCCACCCGAGGTATCGGCCGCCAGCGTGAACTGGCTCACCACCAGCAGGCCGCCCTGCACGTCCTGCACGCTGCGGTTCATCTTGCCTGCATCGTCGCCGAAGATGCGCAGTTTCATGATCTTGGCCAGCATCTTGTCGGCCTGGCGCTCGGTGTCGAGCGGCTCGGCGCACAACAACACCAGCAAGCCGGCGCCGATCTGGCCGATCACGGCGCCATCGACCGTCACACTGGCCTGCGACACCCGTTGCAACAAGGCGATCAAATCAGGTCCTTCTCATCGTCGAAATGGGCTTCCACGTTGCTGGGCAGCAACTGGATGGTCGCGCGCAGCCCGGGCACGGCGCTCATCAAGGCCTGCTCCACGCTCAAGCGCAGCGCCGCGGCGCGCCCGAGCGTCCAGTTGGCGGGCATGTGCATGTGCATGTCGACGAAACGCCGCTGCCCGGAGCGCCGGGTGCTGATGTGGTCGAAACGGATCGTGCGGTGGTCGAACTCCTGCAGCGTGCGCTCGATCTGCTGCTGCAGCTCGGGCTCCAGCGCCTCGTCCATCAAGCCCTGTGACGAACGCCACACCAGATGGAAACCTTCGCGCAGGATATTGATCGCCACGGCAATCGCCACCAGCGGGTCGAGCCACAACCAGCCGGTGACCCCCACCAGCCCGATGCCCACGACAACGCCGGCCGTAGTCCAGACGTCAGTCATCAGGTGTTTGCCGTCGGCTTCCAGTGCGATCGAGCGGTGCTTGCGCGCGGCATCGAACATGATCCACGCCAAAAGGCCGTTGAGCACCGAACTGACGACCGACAGCGCCAGGCCCCAGCCGACCGAGCTCAGCGGCTGCGGGTCGAACATCCGGTGGGTGGCGACCCAGATGATGCCTGCGGCCGCGCCGATGATCAGGATGCCCTCGAATCCGGAAGAAAAATACTCCGCCTTGTGATGCCCGTAGGGATGATCGGCATCGGCCGGCCGTTTGGCAATCGTCACCATCATCAGCGCGAACAGGGCGCTGGCCAGGTTGACGAACGACTCCATTGCGTCGGACAGCAGGCCAACCGAATCGGTGATCACCCAGGCCAGCGTCTTGAGCGTGATCGTGATGAGCGCCACCACCACCGAGACCCGCAGCAGGTTCTGGGGCGTCAGGTATTGGCTGGGAACAAAACGCATGGCCGGCATTGTCAGCGATGGCGGCCAGCGGGCGTTGCGCCTCGCCCCGCCGAGGACAGCCTCAGCCCAGTGTCACCCGCACGAACTTGCGTTTGCCGACCTGGACCACGTAGGTTCCGGCGCCGAGCTTGAGGCCCTTGTCGCTGATGGTCTGTGAGTCCACCCGCACGCCGCTGCCATCGATCAGCCGGTTGCCTTCGCCGCTGGATGCGGTCAGGCCGGCGAGTTTGAGCAACTTGCCGATACCCACCGGCGCGCCATCCTCGAGCGGCAGGTTCAGCTTGAGGATGTCGTCGGGAACGCCACCCTGCGAACGGTTGGCAAAATCGCGCTCGGCGGCATCTGCCGCGGCAGCCGAGTGGAACCGCGTGGTGATCTCGCGCGCCAGCGCCACCTTGGCGTCCTTCGGATTGCGCCCGCCGTCCACCTCGGCCTTGAGCGCGGCGATCTCGGCTTGCGAGCGCAAACTCAGCAACGTGTACCAGCGCCACATCAACACGTCGGAGATGCTCAGCACCTTGGCAAACATGGTGTTGGCTGCCTCACAGATGCCGATGGTGTTGTTCTTGCTCTTGGACATCTTGTCCACAC
>CAZADK010000480.1:0-3967 GCA_964483855.1 uncultured Rhodoferax sp. | reverse complement strand
GCGCAAGATCCTGGTGAACTATGCACGGCGACAGGTCGGCAACAAGGTCTATGGCGGGCAGTCGTCGCACCTGCCGTTGAAGTTGAACATGGCCGGCGTGATCCCGCCGATCTTCGCGTCGTCGATCATCCTGTTGCCAGCCACCGTGGTGGGCTGGTTCAGCACCGGCGAATCGATGCGCTGGCTCAATGACATTGCCTCGTCACTGACCCCGGGTCAGCCGATCTACGTGATGTTCTATGCCGGGGCAATCGTGTTTTTCTGCTTCTTCTATACGGCTTTGGTGTTCAACAGCCGCGAGACGGCAGATAACCTGAAGAAGAGTGGTGCGTTCATTCCGGGCATTCGTCCGGGTGACCAGACCGCGAAGTACATCGACCGGATCCTGTTGCGACTGACCCTGGCGGGTGCGATCTACATCACCGCCGTGTGCCTGTTGCCCGAGTTCCTGATCCTGAAGTACAACGTGCCGTTCTATTTCGGCGGCACATCGCTGCTGATCATCGTGATCGTGACCATGGACTTCATGTCCCAGGTGCAGAACTACTTGATGTCGCAGCAGTACGAGTCGCTCTTGAAGAAGGCCAGTTTCAAATCTTCATGAGTCAGAACACAGGCCTGGAACGATAGTCGGACCAGGCGGCATAGTGAATGGGCCGGGTGGTCGCGACAGGCGAGACTGGCAGAGCGTTTTTAGGAGAACCCAATGAAAGTTTCGGCTTCGGTCAAGAAAATTTGCCGCAACTGCAAAATCATCCGGCGTAACGGCGTGGTTCGCGTGATCTGTACCGATCCGCGCCACAAGCAGCGCCAGGGCTGAGATTGCACGAGTTTTAGAGGACCCACATGGCACGTATCGCTGGTATCAATATTCCGCCGCATCAACATTCTGAAATCGGCCTGACCGCCATTTTCGGTATTGGTCGCACCCGCGCCCGCAAGATCTGTGAAGCTTGCAACATCGCGTATTCCAAGAAGGTCAAGGACCTGACCGACGCCGATCTGGAGAAGATCCGTGAGGCGGTTGGCCAGTTCATCATCGAGGGCGACCTACGACGCGAAACCACGATGAACATCAAGCGTTTGATGGACATCGGTTGTTACCGCGGCTTCCGCCATCGTCGCGGTCTGCCGATGCGTGGCCAGCGTACCCGCACCAATGCCCGTACCCGCAAGGGCCCGCGCAAGGCCGCGCAGTCACTGAAGAAATAATCGGGATTGAGAGACCACCATGGCAAAACCACAAAATAGCGCAGCGTCGCAACGTGTCCGCAAGAAGGTTCGCAAGAACGTTGCGGACGGCGTCGCGCATGTGCATGCATCGTTCAACAACACCATCATCACGATCACCGATCGCCAGGGCAATGCCTTGTCGTGGGCTTCGTCGGGTGGCCAGGGCTTCAAGGGTTCGCGCAAGTCGACGCCGTTTGCGGCTCAGGTGGCTTCCGAGGTTGCCGGTCGCGCCGCGGTTGAGCAGGGCATCAAGAACCTGGACGTCGAGATCAAGGGTCCCGGCCCGGGTCGCGAATCTGCGGTGCGTGCCCTTGCGGCATTGGGCATCCGTATCAACATGATCTCCGACGTGACGCCGGTGCCGCACAACGGCTGCCGTCCTCAGAAACGTCGTCGGATCTGATTGCCGGTTTGCGTATTTGACAGATTCGCTCTTTCAACCAAGCCCACCGCCGTCAGTGCAACCTGACGGCTCCCGCGTTTGTGCGCGGCAGATGACATAAAGGAAGTTCAAGTGGCACGTTACCTCGGCCCCAAGGCCAAACTCTCCCGCCGTGAAGGCACCGACCTGTTTCTCAAGAGCGCTCGCCGCGCCATCGGGGACAAGGCCAAGTTCGATTCCAAGCCTGGCCAGCACGGCCGCACCTCTGGCGCGCGCACGTCCGATTACGGATTGCAGCTGCGCGAGAAGCAGAAGGTCAAGCGTATGTATGGCGTGCTCGAGCGCCAGTTCCGACGTTATTTCGAGGAGGCGGACCGCCGCCGTGGCAACACCGGAGCCAATCTGTTGTTCCTGCTCGAGTCGCGCCTGGACAACGTCGTCTATCGCATGGGCTTCGGTTCCACCCGTGCCGAAGCGCGCCAACTGGTCTCGCACAAGGCGATCGCCGTCAATGGCGCGGCCGTCAACATCCCGTCGTACATGGTCAAGACCGGCGACGTGATTGGCGTGCGCGACAAATCCAAGAAGCAGAACCGGGTGGTGGAAGCCCTTCAGCTGGCGCAGCAAGTGGGCCTGCCGGCGTGGGTCGAGGTCAGCGCCGACAAGGCCGAGGGCACTTTCAAGAAGACCCCGGACCGGGACCAGTTTGCTGCCGACATCAACGAATCGCTGATCGTCGAGTTGTATTCGCGCTAATCACGCGCACAAGTAAGAAACCGTTCCTGGTTCGCGGGGCACCGAGTACCAGGCGCTTCACCAGCCTTACCGATGTAACGAGTCGGGGGTATTGAGAGGAAGTCTGCATGCAAACCAATCTGCTGAAACCCAAAGCAATCAATGTTGAACAACTGGGCTTGAACCGTGCCAAGGTGGCTCTGGAGCCGTTCGAGCGTGGTTATGGCCACACCTTGGGTAACGCATTGCGCCGCGTCCTGTTGTCGTCCATGCCGGGTTACGCCGCTACCGAAGTCACGATCGCCGGCGTGTTGCACGAGTATTCGTCGATCGATGGCGTGCAGGAAGACGTCGTCAACATCTTGTTGAACCTCAAGGGTGTGGTGTTCAAGCTGCACAACCGCGAGGAAGTCACGCTGAGTCTGCGCAAGGACGGCGACGGCATCGTGACCGCCGCCGATATCCAGACGCCGCACGATGTCGAGGTGATCAACCCCGGCCATGTCATCGCCAATCTGTCGCACGGCGGCAAGCTGGATATGCAGATCAAGGTCGAAAAGGGCCGCGGATACGTGCCCGGCACGATGCGTCGCCAGGGTGACGAGCCGACGAAATCGATTGGACGCATCGTGCTCGATGCGTCGTTCTCGCCGGTCAAGCGCGTGAGCTACACGGTCGAGAGCGCCCGCGTCGAGCAGCGCACCGACCTGGACAAACTGGTTGTCGAGATCGAGACCAACGGCGCGATCTCTGCCGAAGACGCGGTGCGCGCCTCGGCCAAGGTGTTGGTCGAGCAACTGGCGGTGTTCGCGCAGCTCGAGGGCAGCGAACTGTCGACCGTGTTCGATGGCCCGGCGCAACGCAGCAACACCCAGTTTGACCCGATCCTTTTGCGTCCGGTGGACGAACTTGAACTGACGGTGCGTTCGGCCAACTGCCTGAAGGCCGAGAACATCTACTACATCGGCGATCTGATCCAGCGCACCGAAACCGAGTTGCTGAAGACGCCGAACCTGGGCCGCAAGAGCCTGAACGAGATCAAGGAAGTGCTGGCTTCGCGCGGGCTCTCGCTCGGCGCGCGGCTGGAGAATTGGCCTCCGCAGGGCCTGGACAAGCGCTGATCTGCGCGCTGGTCAAACCAAACCACCGGCCTGTGACCCAGGCATGAGTGCACACCCCGGTACCTGACACGGCCGGGGTTCGACAACCAAAGGACATCACCATGCGCCACCGCCACGGCCTTCGCAAACTCAACCGCACCAGCGAGCACCGCGCCGCCATGCTGCGCAACATGTGCGTTTCGCTGCTGCAGCATGAAGCGATCAAGACCACCGTGCCCAAGGCCAAGGAGCTGCGCCGCGTCGTGGAGCCCTTGATCACCCTGGCCAAGGTGCCCAGCCTGGCAAACCACCGCCTGGCCTTCAACCGCCTGCGCGACCGTGACGTGGTGATGAAGCTGTTCAAGGAGCTGGGCCCGCGCTACCTGACCCGCCCGGGCGGCTACACCCGCATCCTGAAAATGGGCTTCCGGGTCGGCGACAACGCACCGATGGCCTTTGTCGAGCTGGTCGACCGCCCCGAGCCTGCTGCAGCTGCAGAAGCTTCCAGCGATTGAAG
>CAZADK010000479.1:0-3972 GCA_964483855.1 uncultured Rhodoferax sp. | reverse complement strand
ATTCCCAGAGCCGCTCCGACCAACGGTAGTCTTGCCATTGCTCAGGACAATTTTCCCGGCGCAACCAATTCGAGTTGAGGAAAATACGAAGCAAACCGGGTCACATCGCGCGTCAGCACCGGACAACCCAAATCTGCCGCATGCGCGCCGATCAGGAAGTCCGCCAGCAGACCGGCTCTGGTGCCGGCGCGTTGCCGGTACAGCGCGCGGGCGCGGCCGGACAGGTAGAAGGCACTGCGGGTCAATGGGCGCAAATCCAGTCCGGCCTCCTGGCAAAAGGATTCAAGGGTTTCAATCTTCGCAAAGCCGTAGGCCAACTCAGCGTAAATGATGCCGTTAATCACCAGCGGGCCGCGCCGGCTCCAGAGATCGAGTTGCGCAGCCGACCAATCCTGCCAGCGGGGATCGCCGCTAGAGACGTCCACCAGCACGCAACTATCGACGACGATCACTTGGAGCGCTTGCGGTTCGCGCCGGACGCAGCCGGGGCGAAGCCAGGATCACGAGCGTCTTCATCGTAGCCACGCAGCAAGCCCATGATTTCGTCCGTTGATTTCAAACCGCAGGCAGCCCATCCCGCGCGATTGCTGCCCTTCAGTTTGTCGAAGCGGCTCGGTTTGGATTTCACGGAAGTGCGCCGGGTGGTCGCGGGCAATATGACGACACTGCCGTCTTCGGTGTAGGCGAAGCGCACCGTCGCACCGGGCGCTAGACCGAGGTGGTCGCGCATTGCTTTCGGGATGGTGACTTGGCCTTTGACGGTCATGTTGGCTTGCATGATAATCCCCAAGGTATTACAACGCTTTCATTGTAATACCTTTGAACGTTGCAATCGATAGTTGCGATTGACAGCGTAGCGCTGGTTGTCCCGCGCGGGCCAATCACTTCGACCAGTGCACCCTCAGCGCCGTGCACTGGTAGCCTCGACGGGCATCACAAGCGAACTTGACGTTGACATTGATTTCGCCGCGCGTTGAATGGTACTCCAGGATTCCCGCATGCTCCCGGTTCGGCATGCCAAAAAGCGCGAGCACTTTGTCTCTTTGCCGACCCAGAAAGTTGCCTTTCGGATCGTCTATCTTCCGTAACTTGAGGTAGGCGAGCGCCTGAAGTCCTTCACCGCCGTCCAGAGTGACAGCTTTGCTCTGACACAAATTTGAGTTGTCTCGAGTTTGCGTCGAAAGTGGTGCTGGCCATGCGATCTGAATTGCTGTCGTCGTAGTAGAAACGCACCAATGTAGAAGAGGGTCGCCGAGTTGTTGGTGCACCCAGTACGCGCACCACTTCCGCCTTAAATGCAAAGGCGCTGAGCCCAGCCAGCGTCACGAAATCTCCGATCGCCAGCTTGGCTGGCAACGCAGCCAAGGATGTCAGGCGAGTCGCAGAATCATACCGATGCAGCCCCACTTCCAGCAGCGGCATGTCGCCTCTGCTGGAGACAGTTCGTCCCGCCAGTGCCTGCTCGAGACTGATGGTAATGGCGGCGAAGGGCGTCAGCCCCGTTTCCTTCAGGCGCGTTGGCATATTCAGCTGCAAGGTCTATCTGGCTTGGTCCTGAGTGGCGAAGTCCGTGGTTCTCGGTTCACCAACCTGAACGCCCAGACATTGACCCACATCCGCCGCGAGCCTTCGCGCAGTTCCCAGCTCGATTTTTCGGACAGCATCGCTCCGGACGAACGGCTTGTCGGGTCTGGTTTGCGGCATCAGGCCGCACGTGAGCCGTGGATAGTCGGCGGATGTTTTCGGAAGAAAGGCGCTGCAATTCTCGAATGGCGCGCTCGAACGGCTGAGTTCGTAGTAGGTGCTGCCGGGTGAGGCTGGCCCGATCATTCCCTGCACGCGTTGAAGTTGGCCTCGACCAACTCCTTCAATGCAACGCAATCCTTGTCGCCCATCGCGGCGAAGGCAGGAATGGATGGCGCGAGGCAGACCGCGAACAGCCTCGCAAGCCTGCCACGCAGGCGAGAAGTTTTCATTTCAGCCCCTTATCCGTTGCAATTCTGTGCGAGCTTCTTCTCGCTTGCGGCCACTCGGCTTGCCCGGTAGCGCACTTGATGCGCTGGCGCCTTGCTCGCTTCCTCTTTGTTCCTGCGCACCTCCTCGGCCAGTTGGCCGCAGCGGCGCTGGGTGTTAGCCACGCGGTTCTGGGACCGGATGTCCCGCGGCGCGGCGCGGGCTACCGCGGCGACCGGTGCGACCGGTGACGCCGGCGCCGCAGCTGCGCCGGGCGCATCGATGGCGGAAAGGGCGGCGCTGGCCAGCGTGCGTGTCTCGGGGCAGCCTGGCACGGCGTTGGCGGTGCGCAAGTTCCCCAATGCCTTGCGCCGGTCCGCTGCAATGATGGCCCCGATGTCGGCCGGGGCCTGCTTGTGCCAGAAGACGTGCGTCTCGTAGACCATTGAACTGCCGTCCTGCGAGGCGCCGGTGGGTCCGTAGGTACAGCGCAGCACGCGCTGACCGGAACGCATCAACTGGGTCAGTGAATCGGCCACCGGGCGCGGCGCCAGCGCCAGACGCGCATCGGTGCCTGTGTCGAAAAAGCCCTCGGATTGTTTGTGCAGGCGCTCGCGGCCCTCGGGTGTCAAGTTTTGCACTGCGATCCGGTTGGCAGCAATGGCCGCCGCTCGTTCGGTGCTGCTTGTGGCGTCGGCCGCGCGCACGTCGAACTCGTGTTTGTCGCGCAGGCGCGCATACGCTTCATACAGCCCCATGTTGTTGGCCAGCGCTTTTCGGACCTGCGTGGCGTCGCCCACCACCAGCATCTGTTTCCTGTCGCGCGCGCCCAGCGACGTGCGAAGCGCATCGACCCAGTCGTGGAACGCGGCACGGCCCGCCTCTGGGATGCCACCATCCAGCGCGCCCCCGGTCAGGGCGTCCAGTCCCGCCACCCGCTTCTGGCTGTACTCCGAGGTTCCCTCGGTCACCATCTGTTGCGCGTAATAGAAGTCCTTGGCCTTGAGCATGTCGGCGAACCGCTTTTCCACGGCCGGTCGTTCACCCGGCCTGGTGGCGGTATCGAAGAACGCTTTGCGCGCCGCGGCGATGTCCTTGCTGAATTGTGTCTTGGACTGCACCGCCTCGCGCACCGCCATGATGGCATTGACGGCCTGCTCGCGCCGCACCTCCCCGATCGTCCTGGTGCCAATCCAGGTTTCCTGGGCCGCCGAAGGCAGCCACGCGCTGGCCGCGAGCAGCATCACTCCAATTCGCATGTGGCACAACGCCTGGCCTGCCAGTGTTGTCCATCGCGCCACTGCGGGCTGGCCGTGACGGCGGCCGAAGGCGCATTCAATATCTTCCCGGCGCGAGTCGTTCGGATTGCACACCATGTCCTGGCTCCTGCTGGATGGGGCCGGTTCAGCTCTTGCCTGAACAGCGTGGGTGGCCCGTTGTAGCTTGCTTGCGATGGTGCATGCTACCCGCAGCGCCGGAAATCACAAAGCGCGAGGTGCCGCCGTCGCCATGTGCGACATGTTGTGCGCCTTATTCTTTGAACGGGAGCGGGTGGGCGTGAGCAGGCAATCCATGGTCGGATGGCGTCAAGGCGATCTCGGCATGTGGGACCGCGATGGCCAGTGCAAGTTTTGGCAGACCTTTGGCTGTCCGCATATTTTCAGGCTTTTACGCTTGCCACGCTGAAGGCGGCAATGGCAATAGGCGCCCTCGAGCACTGCCGGTGCGCAAAGTTGTATATCTGACAAAATGAGATCGCGCCAGCCAAACTTGGAAATCTAGATTTGATAGCGAGGAGCAAAACGTGCCTCACAAAGAAACCACATTGGCCGATGTCATCGAGGACCAGTACTATGCCGATCTAGGCGCACGTACCGGCACAGCATACAACAACATGCTCGTAGGCGAACGCGCAGACCGGATGAGTGCTGACCTCTTGGTAAGGCGCCACCGCCCACAGGCGCGCGACGGGGTGCCGCTAAGTTCGTCAGTCGACCATCTGTTCAATCATGTCCCCCC
>CAZADK010000478.1:0-3980 GCA_964483855.1 uncultured Rhodoferax sp. | reverse complement strand
CGACTCACCCATGGGGTGAGTACGCTATGCACCCGAGCGCAGCCCGCTGGACACGCCTTGCGGTGCCGTTCGTCCAGCGCGCAGCAGTGCGCGGCCTCCTCTGGCCTTGCCTGGCGCGCCCATCGGGGCGCGCTCGGGCGCATTCAACCGCCGTTTGTGCAACGGCCGACCCTGATGGCCGACCCTGATGGCCGACCTTGATGGCCGACCTTGATGGCCGATTGCACCGCCCATGAATTGCAGGTAGCATCTTCACCTGTCTATACAACCTCACCAGGAATTTCCGATGCAAAGGTGGATCAACACGCTCGCGTGGCCCAGCGTCGCCGCACGCATGTCGATGCCTGAGCACCGCGCTATCCAGAACAACGCGCACCTGGCACACATTCTCGAGCGCGCTGCGCTGCGAACGGGCACCACCGTCGACTCCCACCCGATGTCGGGTGAACCATCATGCTATCGGTCTGCGCAAACGGGTTGTGGGTGGTGGTCGGCGCGCTGGTCTTTGTGGCGGGCCTGTCCAAGCGCAAGTCGCTCGACAGTGTCAATCGGCTCTGCGTCGAGTTGCTCCGCGCCATCCCGCCACTGGTGTTGATGGCGTGGGTGTTTTACGGCCTGCCGGTCATCGTCGGACGGCAATTGTGGGTACCAGCCACCAGCGTGTTGTCGATGGCCATCAGTGACCGCGCGATTGCAGCCGAGGTGTTGCGCGCCGGCATCCAGTCGGTGCCCAAGGGCGAGGTTGAAGCGGCTCGGAGCCCTGGGGCCGGGGTGGTCGCTGACCTTGCGGCTGGTTGGGTGCCGGAGTATCCGGTGTATCGCACGGAGCGCCGGATGGCGACTTCGCACTGATCGACGCAAGACCTTGCCGACCATGATTCTTCAGCACAGCACCTGGCCCGCGGTCGAGGCCTACCTGAAGCATTCGACCGGCATCATCGTGCCGATGGGCTCCACCGAACAGCACGGCCCGACCGGACTGATTGGCACCGACAGCATCACGGCGCAAACCGTGGCGCGGGCGATCGGGGAGATTTGCGGCGCGCTGGTGGGGCCCACGCTGAGCCTCGGTCCGGCGCAGTTCAACCTGGGTTTCCCGGGCACGGTCTCGTTGCGGCCCAGTACGCTGACTCGCGTCATCATCGACTATGTGGGTTCGCTGGCCAGCCAGGGCTTTCGCCACTTCTACTTTCTCAACGGCCACGGCGGTAACCTGGCGCCGGCCCAATGTGCGTTCCAGGAGCTGCATGCCGAGCGCAGCCTGGGGCGCGGCGAACGCGCAGCGTTGCTGTTTCGCCTGCGCAGCTGGTGGGATTATCCAGAAGCGAATGCGCTACGCCAGCGCCTTTATGGCGCTGGGGAAGGCATGCATGCCACGCCGTCCGAGCTGGCCATCACGCGCGCGGTGTTGCCGGCGGCCTGTCCACCGGACGACCTGCCCGCGCCGGCCGCGCTCGGCAGCGATTTCATGAGGCGCCACGGGGGCGACAACCATGACGACGCGCTCGCGCACCGCGGCCGCTTTCCCGACGGACGGGTGGGTTCGTATTCCGGCCTCGGTCTGGCCGTGCACGGCACCGAACTGGTCGCGCTGGCGGCGCAGGCGGGCGCGCGCGACTATGCGGCGTTTGTGGCCGGCGAGGAGGGCGCATGATTCTTTACGCCAGCGCCATGTCGAGTTACAGCGCCAAGGTGCGTATCGTGCTGGCCGTCAAGGATATTGCGGTTCAGGAGGTCGCCCCGCCGGGAGGTTACCGCTCCGCCGAATACCGCGCGATCGTGCCGATGGGCACCGTGCCCGCGCTGCGCTCCGGCGACTGGGTTTTGTCGGAGTCCGAGGTCATCAATGAATACCTGGAGGAGCGATATCCCGAGCCGGCGATGATGCCGGTCGATCCGCAACTGCGCGCGCGCGTGCGTTTCCTGTGCCGCTTCCACGACCTGTACCTGGAGCCGAAGGTGCGAGGGCTGTTTGCCCATGTGAAGCCGGAGGGCCGCGACCCGAAGCAGGTTGCCGCGTTGCGGGCCGACATCGATGCGCGGCTCGTCCAGTTGGCGTCATGGGTACGGCCGCAACCCTGGCTGCTGACACCGACCATCAGCCTGGCCGACTGTGGCCCGCTGGTGAACCTGCCGCTGGCTGGCATGGTGCTGGCCGCCTGCGGACAACCCATCGCCCTGCCATCGGTACTGCAACTTTGGCTGGACCAGGCGCAGCAACATCCGCCGGTGCGCCGCGCACTGGACCCCTGGCGCGCGGCCACGCAGGCCTGGCTGGCTACATCCACTGGAGCTTGATTCCATGACACCATCCGCTTATACGCCGCTGGCCCGTGCCGACTGGCGCCATGTCGAGAAGATCGCGCTGGAGGACTTCCAGCCCGAGGACTGGCGGTTGCTGAACCACCAGCGTGGCCAATACCTGGCCGACCTGCAGGCCGACCAGGTGCTGCGCTTGTTGACTGCTTCGCAAAACGACCCGTCGTTCGGCTACATGGTCAACAACTACCGGCATTGCCTGCAATCGGCGACCATGGTGCTGCGCGACGGTCGCGACGAAGAGGACGTGGTCGTGGCGCTGCTGCACGACGTCGGTTTCACGGCTTGCCCGCTGATGCACGGCGACTTCGCTGCTTCGCTGATGGGTGCCTACATCTCGGAGCGCAACCACTGGATGCTGCAGCACCACGCGACGTTCCAGAACATCCATTCCCCGCACCTGCCCGGTGTCAAGCAGCACGAGCGGGATCAGTGGAAAGGTCATGCCCACTACGACTGGACAGCCGAGTTCGTTGCGAAATACGACCAGGCTGCCGCCGATCCGGACTACCCATGCGAGCCGATAGAGACGTTCGTGCCGATGGTGCGTCGCATCTTCGCGCGCAAGCCGATTGATCGTCGAACCACAACCCTGGAGATCCATGCCATGAAGGAAATCAAATGAGCGCCGCCGGGCCGTCCCAAGGCGCGAAGGCCCCCATGGGGGGCAGCGCAGTACACGTAGTGACAAGCGTGGGGGCCAACATGAGCGCCGCCGGGCCGTCCCAAGGCGCGAAGGCCCCCATGGGGGGCAGCGCAGTACACGTAGTGACAAGCGTGGGGGCCAACATATGACTGCCTGGATCAGGATGGTGCCGGTGGACGAAGCTACCGGCAAGCTCAAGGAAATGTACGAACTGGCCAAGACACCCGCGGGCACTGTAGACAACGTGATGCGCGCGCACAGCCTGCGTCCGCTGTCGATGCAGGGCCATCTGGTGCTGTACCGCAACGTGTTGCACAACCCGGACAACACCTTGCCGTTCTGGTTTCTCGAGTTGGTCGCCTCGTACGTGAGCATGACCAACCAGTGCAACTACAGCCTCACGCACCATTGGGCCAATGCGCGTCGGCTGATGAACGACAAGGCACGTTCCACGCTGGTCTGGGACGCCTTGTCCAAGGCGCAGCCGGAACTGGCGTTTCAGGGCAAGGAACTGGCTTTGCTGAACTATGCCCGCAAACTCACGGCGCATGTGGGCGACATGGTGAAGGCCGACTTCGACGCAATGCGCGTCGCCGGTTGCGACGATGGCGAGATCCTCGAAGTGAACCAGGTCTGCGCCTACTTCAACTATTCGAACCGCCTGCTCAACGGGCTGGGCGTGACGACCGAAGGCGATACGGTGGGTTATTACAAGGAGCCGGACCAGGCTTGAGTCCTGTCTGGTACTGTCTGGTCTGGTCGTGGCGGTGTTTCACGCATTGGCCTCTGGCAGGGGCAGGTGGCTGCCACGCGTGAGTGTGCCACGGAGAAATTGTCGTAACCGATACGTCAAGCGCGCGTGGGCCTCGCCAGGATGACGCTGCAAGCGCCAATCGCGCTGCGCCCCGCAATCAACTGCCTGTCGCCGCCACCTGCGCCTGCTCTTGCGCGATCAGTTCCCCCAGCCCGTTGAGCAGGCGGTTCGAATAGTTGAAGTAGGCGCAGACCTGGTTCA
>CAZADK010000477.1:0-3983 GCA_964483855.1 uncultured Rhodoferax sp. | reverse complement strand
TACGTACCGTTCCAGGGCATGGGGCCCGTCCTGTCGGCTGAATGGCATCCTGATGGAAAACGCATAGTGGTTGCTAGTGAGTCGGCACCTGCTGCGAGCAATCAGGATTCTGACCGCACGGCGCAGTCCGGGCCCCTACGGCAGTCGGCGTTGCCATCCCGAAACGCCGAAAGCAACGTCGCTGTGCGCGCCCGTCGCTGGCCCGGCAACGCGGCCTATGTCGTGCGCGCGCCGAAGGCAGAGTCGGCTGGAGTCGATTCCGATACCACCGACCGCATTGTCCAATGGGCGTCTTCCAAACCCGGCTGGACAGCCGCCTTGGTCGTGATGCTGACGCTCACTGCATCAGCCTCGGCGCTGCAGCGCGTCGCCCGCCAGCGAAGCACAGGCGCTGCCGCGCGCTAGCCAATGTGATGATCTCCGCGCAACTGGTCCAGCAGCTGGTAGCCACGGTCGCGGCAATGTCCGCGGCGGCGGCCGTGATGCTGTTCGGGCCGGGAGCCCGGGACCCATTGGAAGCGGTGCTTGCCGCCATGCTCGTATTGATCGTCGTGCTGCTGCAACCGATGCAAAAAATTGCATACCTGCTTACCAACTTGTCGACGAGGCGCAACAACGGTTCTGCGGTGTCCTTGCGTGATGTGACGCGCAGGCTGCGTCAGGTATCTGACTCAACATTCCGGGCGTCATTGGCAGGTTTGTTGCGAACGCTGCGTCAGCCATTTGGGTTGCGCAACAGATGGGCGTCGAAATGGGCTTGGTCAAATGGTTTTGACATACCGAAACTTATCAGGCCGAGTGCGCTCCTTCCGTTGCTGCGGAACGTATTGTTTCGTGCGCACGGCTGGTTGGCGGGGACTGCGTTGGGTTTATGGTTGGCGCTTCGCACCAGCGCATTGCTGCGGGAGCTGTTGTTCGCAACGAAGTTTGAGGCACTCGCTGAAGTGGTGGCCTTGGGTATCGGGGTTTTGGGCGGCATGGGAGTGGGCGTTGCGCTCGACCGTTTCCCCGTTAGGGTGTCGAGGTGGCGATTGGGCGGAAGCATCGAGGGCCGAGCCGGTGACGCTGTGCTGGAGTTTGGCGCCAATGCAATGCTTGTGCTTTTTGGCGTCAGCATCGCCAGTATTGTGTCGTCGGTGAATTTCGCGCCCGAAACTTCGACTCAGAATTGGCTGACAGCCGCAGTGGTGTTCAGCTTGCCGCTCGTCAGCCTGGCCGCGTTGACGGCTTACGCGACGCCCTGGCTGGTGATGCGCAAGCCTGCTCCGGCCAAGCGAGGCTTGTGGGTGGTCGATCTTGCCGGGGTGCGGACTGGCTCTGCATTCGGTTCGGTGTACCTCAAACTCATTGACGCGCTGGCCAGGCACTGGCGCGACGGCCCCGTCACTATGTTGTTGAATGCCGGAACACAAGCTAGCGGCGAACACACGGTGGCGGCGGAAGACGCGAGCCGCTTGCGATTGCTGTACCCAGGCATCGCTGTCGAACTTGCAGACTGGGCACAGCTGCTGCCACCGGTGGACCGCTGGGACTCGCTCCCCGTACGTGAGTTACACGCTAGCTCCGAACTGATGGTATCTGCGTTAAAGCAGTTTATCGGGCCCAATGACGATGTGGTGCTGCTCGCGCGCTCGGCTGCTCCGCTTGCCCAGTGGCGAGATGTCTTGCGCCACACCCGTTGCCTGGTGGCGTGGCTCGGGCCGCAAACCACCGACACGCGCAGCGTTGCAGGGTTCGACGCCATACCGGTACGCGCGAACGGGCTCGTCGATGGCTCAAGCCTGTGCAAAAGCGTCCGCATGGCGCTGGAACGTTCCCCGCAGGCCATCGTGGCGTTGCCGCGCGAGGCAAATCGGGACGCGGCAGCAGGCGCCGGCGAGGTGGTGGGGGATGGCCGAGCCGCCGCGGATTCCGACTCGCCCGGCGGACAAATCGCGGTGCAAGCGGTCGGTGAAGTCGCCGGGCCCGACGCGCCTGCCATCGCTGAGCATGCCGCTCAGCATAGGAAGAAGGTGTTTGTTTCCTACAGCAGTGCGTATCGAGACCTGGTTGCCCGGTTGATAGTCGCGCTTGAGTCGGTCGGAGTCGAGCCTATGCACGATCGACTTTTGCCAGCCGGACAGGCCTGGAGCGACGCGTTGGTATCCATGCTGGTGGAGTCGGACGCGGTGGTGGTGCTTGCCGGCTCGGCGACGGCGGCAAGCCACCACCAGATGCGCGAGATAAACCATGCCATCGATGCCGGCAAGCTTCTGATCCCTGTGATCGTCGATCGCTTCGAAGAGCCGAAAGCTGTGCTCGCCTTCATGGCGGCGAATATCCATCCCCAGGGGGAAATCGCATACCTTTCCGACTGTGCACCGAACGACCTTGACGCAGTGGTACACGCGAGCGCACAGCGCGTTGTGGCGGCGCTCGCCCGCCGCACTGTTGTGGTGAAGGACGAAGGTCGGGAAGCCAGTGGCCAGTCCAGCCAAGCGCCGCCACTCAACGAAGTTGCATTTCAAAGCAACGACGGGGAAGATTCAAAAAAGGCCGTGATCTTGCGACTGTTGGCCGCACTCCATCGGCTGTCCATTGTGCGGACGTCCCTTCTTGCCGTCGCTGTCTAGATTGGACGTACACCGCTTCAAGCTGTCAGTAGCCGGATCTCCTCCTCTGCTGGCCGCCGGTGAAATTGGTTTTCTTGCCGAAACCCTGAACCACGAAACAGCGTGCCGCATCGTCATCTTGTCGCCGCTCAGAGTCCCAACACGGCCTTGGCGCGGTTGAGGTTCTGCAGGCGGTCGTCGAGGCCGTTGAAACCCCCGTTGATGCGTTTGGTGACCGCCTTGGCGTCGTCCTTTTCGGCCAGTCTGTCGACGCCGCGGTCCTTCCAGAACCAACACGACACATCAACCGAAACTACCGGGTCGGTGGATAGCCGCTCCGGCTGGGCCACATAGTCGATGCCGGTGAATTTGCTGTAGGCGGCATAGTTGGCGCGGCCTGTCAACTGGATTAAGCCCCGACCCTTGTAGCGCCTGCCGTCGCCGGCATGTGTATTGCCCAGGTCGGCCCGCCCCTCGTAGGCAGCGCCACTGGCGATTTCCTCGGTGTACAGGAACGACATCGACTCATGGCCGAGCTGGGCAATGAAATGGGCCATCTGCAACGGCGAGGTAATGCCGTACTTCACCATCCCGGTCTTGAGCGGTTCGAAGTTCAACTCGATCCTGCTTTTTGTCGCAAGCGGCAACACGATGGCCAGCTTGTCCTTGGTCGGGCCGGCCGGCAGGCCCGCCAGCAGTGCAGTGACGGTGGCGTCGCCCGGCGCGACCAGTGCGTCCGATTCGGGCAGCCCCATGACGGCCTTCTCGAATGCCTCAATGCATTCGAGGGTCTTGCGGCCGATACGCCCATCCGTGTCCAGCGCCAGCGGCCTGGGGTCGAGGAAGCGGTGGAGGTTGAGATTGAGCAGTATCTGAATGGCGGCAACGTCGGCCAAATCGTTGCGCGCCCCGCGTCCTACCGAGCTTGAAATACACATATTTGTTCCTCCTGGTTTGCGGCTGTGCACAAAGGGGGAGGGTACGTGCCGGACTTTGCCGTGTCAATGCGCTTGACCCGTATGGGACATGCGGGCCATATTCCCTCCAACAAGCTGGTTTCTCGGCGGGTAAACTGCAGATCCCGAACTGCGCGCCGACCTCACCGCGTCGATCGGAACTCCGCGTCGCAAGGGTCTGTTCGTTGGAATCTCTACACAAAGGAGCGCGCCATGCGCCAACGATACCGCCGCAAACCTGATCAGGCTGTGACCGCCATTTGCCTTGCCCTGGAGTTCGACGGCCTCAGTTACCGAAAGTGGGGCGCCGATCAAAGAGCCAACAAGGGCGACTGGCTGGTTGAACACGATGGCGACGTGTACACGGTGGCGGCCGACAGTTTTGCTCGCACCTACCGGGCTGTCGGACCGGGCCGCTGGCTCAAGACCACGCCGG
>CAZADK010000476.1:0-3990 GCA_964483855.1 uncultured Rhodoferax sp. | reverse complement strand
GACCGAGATCACCTCGTTTCGGCATGCGGTCATGATGCTGGGCCTGAAAAAATTGTTTCGCTGGGCCGCGTTGCTGCTCACCACCTCGCGCGATGGCGGTGTGCCACCGGCCGTGGGCACGACGGCCATCGTGCGCGGCCGGTTGATGGAGCTGCTCGCCATCGAGCGGCAATTGCCGCCCGAGGAATGCGACAACGCCTTCGTCACCGGCGTTTTCTCGCTGCTCGACACCATGCTCGGCATGCCGATCGACAAGGCACTCGACGCGATCACCCTGCCCGATTCGGTGATCTCCGCGCTGCTGCTGCAACGCGGCCTGCTGGCGCCGCTGCTCGAACTGTGCGTGGCCTGCGAGACCGGCGATGACGCCACCTTTGCCCGAACCGCCGACGCCTTGGGGCTGGATAACCAGCAGATCAACTGGGCCCATCTGCAGGCCCTGACGTGGGCGGAGACGATGACAGCCTGAAAGCGTGCGATGCAATCGCGTGAGTCGCCCCAAGCAGGGCATTCACCGGCGTGGCCGACATCACCAGAGCAGAGACCTTTGCCGTGCACATCACTGTCAACAACGCCCGCATCTATGTCGACATCGAAGGCGCCAGCCTGGTGCCCGATGGTGCCGCGATGCGCCAGCGGCCCACGCTCGTGCTTTTGCATGGCGGGCCGGGTTTCGACCACAGCCTGTTCAAGCCAGCGTTCTCGGAGTCGCTGCGCGCACCTGGTCGACCCGCCCTTGATCTGGAGCAACATCCTGTTTTTCCACCGGTGTATCACTGTGCGCAAGGCATCGTCCAACGCGGCCAACCCCGCCCAGGATTCGGGATCCGTCGTCGTTCGTGGTGCGCACGCCATTGTGGATTGCCGGCACTCGTGTGAACGGCTCGCGCCCCATGTCTGTTTGCTGCCACACAGACGCCTTGGCGCTTCGGTGCCAAGCTGGTCATTGCCCGCATCCCTTTCGCCGGAACGAGGAAACCATGAAAGCCGCACGCATCGACGAACAAGGCGACACACCGTGCTGCGGTGTGAAGGCCAGCGCGCCCATGCCCGAATGCCCGAACACCCGAATGCCCGAACGCGCAGCGGGCGAGGCGCTGACGCGCTCCGCCGTTCCCTCTGACCGGGGAATTGGAATACTGATCGACCAGAAGAATGCGAACGACCACCTAGACACTTCGAGCCGATACCGGAGCAAACCCATGACGAAGCCGCTGATCCGAACCTTGTTGCTGGTCGCGGTGGCTTGCGCCAGCGCCGCGGCATATTCCCAGGCCCTTCCTCCTGCCGGCAGGGGCCAGTTGCTCTACAACTTGCATTGCAACGGATGTCACACGACGCAGATGCACTGGCGCGACGACAGGCTCGCGCTCGACTGGAACGGCCTGATCGCGCAAGTGCGCCGCTGGCAAGGCAACGCCGGGCTCAAGTGGAGCGACTCGGACATAACGGAAGTGGCGCGTTACCTCAACGACACCATATACCGGTACCCCCAGACTTCCGATCGCCTGAGCCTTGCACGATGAGCGGCCCACGCGCAAGTCACCCAGCACCTCCTGCACAGATCCGTGCTTGCGGAACTGCCGGCTTGGTTCGCTGACGCACCGACAGAGGTCCCCCGGGGCGCGTATGGTCCGACCCATGACACATGCACCTACGGGCGTGCTGCGGCCCTTGCAAGCGCAGAGGGATTTCGTCAAGGACGCGGTGACGCTTTCAATGGAGCAGGTTGCCCAGCTGTCGGGCGTCGGCACCACCGACCTCGAAGGGCTGGTCGACCACGGTGTGCTCTCGCCGATAACGCCGGAGAGCGAACCCTGGAGTTTCAGTTTCGATTGCGTCACGGCATTGAAGCGCGCGGACCATCTGCGGCGGGACTTGGCACTGGACGAACACGGTTTCGCGCTGGCGATGATGCTTTTGAGCCAGATCGAGGGCCTCGAAGAGAAACTTCGCGCGGCAAATCCCGGACCTTGACCGTAGCTGGAACCCTATGTCGAACCCCAATGATCCGAGCGTCTCGATGTGGGTACAGGCGTGCGATCTCGCGGGACAGGCCGAACGGCTTCAGCGCCAGTTTTTCCGCCCCACCCGATCCAGAAGCATGCCCGTGGCGTGGGAGCCGCCAGCGGACGTTTTTGAGGGCGACGGGGAAATCGTTGTCATCATCGCCATGCCGGGCGTCACCGCCGAGCGAATGCAAATCCTCAGCGAACCTGGAGTCCTCATCGTGCGCGGCTCGCGGACGCTCCCTTTGGTGGGTCCGGGCTACTCGGTTCGCCAACTCGAAATTCCCCATGGCACGTTCGAGCGGCGCATCCTGCTTCCACCGGGATCCCTGCAACTCGATGCCCCGGAACTGGCTGACGGGTGCCTAATTTTGCGGCTCCGCAAACTCGGACAGGGGTGGCGATGAGCGCGCACGCCGAAACCGGTGAAAGCCAGGCGCTGCTGGTGGAACCCGTCGTGCCGGTCAACCAGACCAGCGCCGACGCCCAGGGGCGCAGCCCGCAGGCTCCGCCCGCTGTTCCGCAAGACGCGTTGATCATCCTGCCCGTGCGCAATCTCGTGATGTTTCCCGGCACTATCGTGCCGCTGACCATCACCCGCCCACGTTCGCAAGCCGCGTTGCAGGAAGCGGTGCGCCTGGAACAGCCCATAGGCGTGCTGCTGGAAAACAAGCCCGATGTGTCCGAACCGGGCCCGGACGACGTCTACCCGGTGGGCGCGAGCGCGGCCGTCGTGCGGTATCTGGCCGGCCCGGACGGCACTCACCAGGCAGTCGTACGGGGGCTGCGCCGGTTTCGGGTGACCGAGTTTCTAGAGGGTTATGCCTTTCCGGTTGCCCGCGTGCAATACATCGACGAACCCGAAGGGACGGACGCGGAAATAGAGGGCCGCTGCCGCGCGCTCAAGCAAAGCGCCCTCGAAACCCTGCAGCTGTTGCCCCATGCGCCCCCCGAGATGGCCGCCGGGCTGCTGGGTATCGACGACCCGGCGCAACTGGCCGACGTCATCAGCAGCCTGATGGACAGCACGCCGCAAGAAAAGCAGTCCCTGCTCGAAACCTTCGACCTGAAGGCACGCATGGACCGGCTGCTGGAGATCCTGGCGCGCCGCATCCAGGTGCTGAAAGTCTCCCGCGACGTCACGCAGCGCACACAGGATTCCATTGGCGATCTCAATCGCAAGCACCTGCTGCGAGAGCAGATTCGCACGATCCAGAAGGAGTTGGGCGAAGGTGATGACGGCGCGGCGGAAATCGACGAACTCGAGAAGGCCATCACCCAGGCCCGCATGCCGGCCGAGGTGGACAAGGCGGCGCGAAAGGAACTGAAACGCCTGGCGCGGATGTCGGACGCCTCGGGCGAATCGTCGACGCTGCGCACCTACCTCGAATGGCTGGTCGAACTGCCGTGGGCCAGTGCCCCCGAGCCCGCCATCGATATCGCCGAGGCCCGGCGCATTCTGGACCAGGACCATTTCGGGCTTGAAAAGGTCAAGAAGCGCATCCTCGAATACCTCGCCGTGCGCAAGCTCAATCCTTCGGGCCGCAGCCCCATCCTGTGTTTCGTGGGCCCGCCGGGTGTCGGCAAGACATCGCTCGGGCAGAGCATCGCCAAAGCGACCGGCCGCAAGTTCGTTCGCGTCAGCCTGGGCGGTGTTCATGACGAAGCGGAAATCCGCGGACACCGCCGCACCTATGTCGGCGCCCTGCCCGGCAACATCATCCAGAACCTGCGCAAGGTGGGTACCGGCAACAGCGTGATGATGCTGGACGAAATCGACAAACTAGGCGCGGGCGGCTTTCACGGGGACCCCGCGTCGGCACTGCTCGAAGTGCTTGACCCGGAGCAGAACGCCACATTTCGGGACACCTACCTCGCAGTGCCATTCGATCTTTCGCGGATGATGTTCCTGTGTACCGCCAACGTTCTCGACACCATCCCCGGCCCCCTGCGCGACCGCATGGAGATCATTCACCTGCCA
>CAZADK010000475.1:0-4005 GCA_964483855.1 uncultured Rhodoferax sp. | reverse complement strand
GTCGACCTACATGATCCTGTATTCGCAGCCGCTGTACGCCCGGCTGGCGCCCTGGTTGGTGCGCTTCGAGCGCCAGCGCCCCTTGCGTGAGATGGCGATGGAGCGCAGCGGGCCGCAGGCCGACCCGGCCGAGGTGATCGTCTTCGGCGCCGGCCGTTTCGGCAGCCGGCTGATCGAGCAGCTACGCGCCCAGGGCATCCACACGCTGGCGGTCGACTTCGACCCCGAGGTGGTGCGTCGCCTGCGCAGCACGGGCTGGCCAGTTCGATTCGGTGACGCGGAGGACACTGAGTTCCCGGCGACCCTGCCCTTGGCCGCCGCAGCATGGGCGGTCAGCACGTTGCCGGAGTTGTCCGTCAACGCGGCTCTGCCGGACGTACTGCGCGCACACGGGTTCACTGGCAAGATGGCGATCGCATTGCGCGGGGATGCGGATGCCACCGCGTTCGCGAAGCGCGGCGTGGACCACGTGTTCCGGCCCTACGATGACGCAGCGGACTTTGCGGCGCGTGAAATCGGGCAATCCCTGGCCCAGCAAAGAAGCAGCGGCCTACACCCGCCACTTGTTGAATGAAAGGACATGTCATGACCCCACTCTTCCACATCCTGGTCGCCACTGACTTCTCAGGCTGCGCTGCCCGCGCCGTGGATCGCGCCGCGCGCCTGGCGCATGACCACCATGCCACGCTACACCTGGTGCATGTGATGGACGGGCTGCTGTTGCAGATGTTTGCCAGCACGCTCGACGAACAGCCACTGACGACGGAGCAGCGGTTACTCGAATCCGCGCGCAGCCGCCTCAAGGAGCTCGCGGACCTGCTGGCCAAGCGTTTCGGCGTTCCGGTGAAGGACGAGGTGCTGATCGGCCGCATCCACGCACAGGTGGACGAGTACGCCACGACCCATGCGATCGACCTCGCGGTGTTCGGTGCCCATGGCGAGAACTTCGTGCGCGACGTGTTCGTCGGCAGCACGGCGAGCAAGTTCCTGCGCAAGGGGCGGCGGCCAACGCTGGTCGCGCGCTCCGACGAGAAGCGGCCGTACCACCAGGTGCTGGTGGCAGTGGACTTTTCGCCCGCCTCCAGGCTCGCAATCGAATGGGCGCTCCGAATTGCACCGCAGGCGACCGTTCACGTGCTGCACGTCAGCGAGCTGCCATTCGAGGGCAAGATGCGCTATGCGGGCATCAAGGAAGAGGAGATTGCGAAGTACAGGCGCCAGGCCGAGCAGGATGCGCGGCGAACGCTGGACGCGTTCCTTGCCGGTATCGACGGAGCGGCTGGATTGCGACGCAGCGTGGTCGACGGCCCACCCTCGCGCACTATCGCCGCACAAGCGCAGTTCCGCCACGCGGACCTCGTGGTGATGGGCAAGCGCGGAAAGCTCGAGTTCGATGAATTCCTGCTCGGCAGCGTGACCCTGCGCGTGCTGGAGGAAATCGACCGGGATCTCCTGCTGGTGGCCCCAACCGCCACCTGAGTAAGCTGGTTGTACACAGGCGGCGGCCTGGCCGGTGGCGTCGGCCTTTTCCTGCTCGGCATGTGGATGATGACCGAGGGCCTCAAGCTTTCGGCAGTGCAACAAGGCAACAAGGCGCTGCAGCGGCTCGCCGGACAATTACCGGAAGGACCGATTCTTGGCGAGGAGCATCAGGCCTGACTAGGACCAGCGTCACCCGCCTCGGCCGTCAGGTGAGGTGGTAGGCCGGCGTCGGTGGCGCACCCGATGCGGCTCACAGGTCAACGTGGGTCCCGGCAGCAGGAGCTTCGACGCTCCAGCCCAGTTCGTCGGCAACCTTGTCGGCGAACCCACAGGTTGTTTCGGCTTCACCATGCACGACGAAGGTCCGGGCCGGATTTGCCCGTATTGCCGGGCTGCGGAAAGATCGAAGTCGCGAACTTCGAGGGGCTTCAAAAAAGTTTTCCATCGCGCGAACGTTGCACGCGGAGCCGCTGTTGTAAGCGCACGCCTGCACCCCTGCCGATTCCACTCTCGCAGCCAGCCGTCGCGCCATCGGCCGAGGCGACCGACGAGCCGGCGCATCGTCAGGCAGGCAGCCCGCTACGTCCGGGCGCTGCTGCTGGCGCGCATCTACGAGGTGCTAGTCGCGATTGCGCTGATGACTGTATGGTCACCAGTTCCGTGTCCCGATCACCCGATCCGGACTGTCCTGCCAGCCGCCGCCGCCTGTGCCTCACCGCGCAGTGCCGTCTACCGCCGTCGCAAGCCCGAGCGCACGCTGCTCTGTCGCACGGTGGCCCACGGCTTCGCCCGCGCCCGCTGCGCTGCGTGCGGGCACGACTTCCTCATTGCCTACTCCTGCAAGTGCAGGGGCGTCTGCCCCTCCTGCACCACCCGCCGTATGGTGGAGACCGCCGCGCATCTGGCTGACCATGTCATCCCGCGCCGGCCCCGGGCATCGAGCTCAACGAATACGCCGCCGAGCTGGCCCGTGTGACGGTCTGGATCGGCGAGCTGCAATGGCGGCTGGCCCATGGTCATGAGTTCAAAACAAACCCGGTGCTGGAGCCGCTCGACCGTAACGAATGCCGGGATGCGCTGTTCTCATTTGCTATCCGTTTACGGTGCGATACTCGGCCTCATTCGGCTGAAATCCCGATCCGTAGGATGCGATTATGAACAAACCCGCCACCAATACGAACTGGCATCAATTGCCGGCCGAAGAAGTCGTAGGCCTGCTCGACGTGGATTTGAAAACCGGCCTGGCTGGCGACGAGGTCAAACGCCGCCAGGCTAATTCCGGCTTGAACCGCATCACGGCGCGCCGGGGCACGCCGGCGTGGCTGAAGTTTCTTCAGCAGTTCAACCAGCCGCTCGTTTACATCCTCATCGCTGCGGTCGGTGTGACGGCGTTTCTCGGCGAATGGGTGGATTCCTCCGTCATCTTTGGCGTTGTCCTGATCAATGCCATCGTCGGCTTCCTCCAGGAGGCCAAGGCGGAGAAAGCGATCGCCGCGCTGGCCAGCATGGTCGCGACCGAGACCACCGTGCGACGCGACCGGCAGCAGCAGCGTGTCCACTCCGAGCAGCTCGTGCCCGGCGATGTGGTGCTGCTCCAGCCCGGCGACCGCGTGCCCGCCGACCTGCGGCTGTTCCAGGTCAAGAGCCTGCAAGTGGACGAGTCGGCCCTCACCGGCGAATCCGTGCCCGTGCATAAACACTCCGACGCGCTTGCACTCGACACCGTGCTGGCCGACCGAAAAAACCTCGCCTTCACTGGCACTCTGGTCACTGCGGGCCAGGCCGAAGGCGTCGTCTGGGCCACGGGCGACCATACCGAGACCGGCCACATCGCGACGCTCATCTCGGAAGCGGTGGACCTCTCGACGCCGCTGACAAAGAAAATCGCGCACCTCAGCAAATTGCTGCTGTGGGTAATTCTGGCGCTGGCGGCGGCGACGTTCGCCATCGGCGTCGCGCGCGGCGAGAAGGCCGCCGACATGTTCATGGCGGCGGTGGCGCTCGCGGTCGGCGCAATTCCCGAAGGTTTGCCCGCCGCAGTCACCATCGTGCTGGCCATCGGCGTCGCGCGCATGGCGAAGCGCCGGGCCATCATCCGCAAGCTGCCCGCCGTGGAAACACTCGGCAGCACGACAGTCATCTGCTCGGACAAGACGGGCACGCTGACGGAAAACCAGATGACCGTCCGCGAGATTTTCACCGGTGGAAAACTTTTTGAAGTCACCGGCGCGGGCTATGAGCCGAAGGGCGAAATCCAAGTTGACGGTGCGCGCGTGAACGTGCCGGAGCATCCCGCACTCGCCGAGTGCCTGCGCGCGGGCGTGCTCTGCAACGATGCGCAGCTCGTGCGTGCCGAAGGCAGCCCCATCAAGGTACAGGGCGACCCGACGGAAGCCGCGATGCTTGTCGCCGGCGAGAAGGGCGGTTTGCTCCACGCCGAGACGCACAAGGAATCGCCGCGCGTGGATGTGATTCCCTTCGAGTCCGAGCACATGTTCCGCGCCACGCTCCACGACGCGCAGG
>CAZADK010000474.1:0-4005 GCA_964483855.1 uncultured Rhodoferax sp. | reverse complement strand
GATACGGTCCATGCGCAACGCCAGCGTCTCGATACCCTGCAGGAGCTGGAATGCGTTCATCGGGCTCAACGCCGCACCCATGTTGCGCAGCGGAACGACCCGGGCGCGGCCGATATAGGCCGCCGGGCCCAATGCCTCGGTGTAGACGACGCCGTGGTAACTGACATCCGGTTCGTTGAGCCGCCTGAACCGTTCCTTGTGCTGGGCCCATGGGAATTTGCCCGAATCGACGATCATGCCGCCGATCGTGGTGCCATGGCCACCGAGGTACTTGGTCAGCGAATGCACGACGATGTCCGCACCATGCTCGAACGGACGACACAGGTAGGGGCTCGGCACCGTGTTGTCGACGATCAGCGGCACGCCCGCAGCGTGGGCGACCCTGGCCAGCGCCGCAAGGTCGGTGATGTTGCCCAGCGGATTTCCGATCGACTCGCAGAACACGGCTTTGGTCTTGTCGTCGATCAACTTGGCGAACGACGCCGGATCGCGGTAGTCGGCGAACCGGGTCTCGATGCCCATCTGCGGCAACGTATGGGCCAGCAGGTTGTAGGTGCCGCCATACAGAGTGGCGGCCGACACGATGTTGTCGCCCGCCTCGGCGATGGTCTGGATCGCGTAGGTGATGGCCGCCATGCCCGAGGCCACCGCCAGTGCACCCACACCCCCTTCCATGGCCGCGACACGGGCTTCGAGCACGCCGTTGGTCGGATTCATGATGCGGGAGTAGATGTTGCCCGCGACCTTCAGGTCGAACAGGTCGGCGCCGTGCTGCGTGTTGTCAAACGCGTAAGCCACCGTCTGGTATATCGGCACAGCGACCGCTTTTGTCGTTGGGTCGGGGCTGTATCCGCCGTGGACGGCAATGGTCTCGATCTTCATGGTGATCTCCTTGAAAAGGCGCATCTTAGCGCTGCCTTGGTCTGTGTCGATCGCCCCTGTGTCCGGCCATCGAAGGCTTCTTGAAATCTCAACGTCCGGTTCTCCCGCACTTCATCAATCCGCACGGTGCGGCGCTTTCACGCGCAGCCGCGTGGCAAAGTCGTCCAACTCAGCGTTTGATGTAGTGCGCGCCCAGCGGCTTGGCACCGTTGAGGCCACCGTAGCCCAGGTTCCCGTGCCCCGGCGGGGGTGAACCAAACCAGCGGTCGTCCCGCGCTTCATCGACCGGCTGCCAACGCACATCACATGACAGGCGAACCCGACCCCCGCCCATGCGGTTGTCGCACGAACCGTGCAAGGTGAACATGTCGAACAGGATCACATCGCCAAGCCGGAAATTTGCCGTCAACAGGCGGGCGCCACGTTCACGGGCGAAACCCACGGCGTCTCCCGGGAACGATCCGGGCAATCCATCGCGGTCCACGTCGATGCCGCGATACCGTGCGATCACATCCTCGAACCGGTTCGAGCCCTCGATCACCACCAGCGGCCCGGCTTCCATCGGGACGTCACCAAGCGGAACCCAGGCTGTCACGACATTCCAGGAGCCCCGGTTCATGTAGACATGGTCAAAATGCAGCGGACTCGCGCGTCCCTCGAGCATGGTGCGCAGCCACAGGAAGTCGAACGGCAAGGTGGGTTTGCCCAGCAGGGCTGCGGATATCTCGGCCAACTGCGCGCCATGGGTCAGCTCCCGAATCCGCGGCGCCTCGCAGACCGAGCGCCAGAACGCGCCGAGGTCCGCGTGCAGTTCCGCGCGGCGACTGGTTCCGCTGGCAACCGCGGCATCGACGGGGTCGGCAATCTCTCCGACGGCGGCCAGCCGTTCGAGCACTTCGCGGCGCGCCTGGCGCACCAGTTTGCGATCGAGCGCATTGCGCAGCAGCACATAACCGTCACGGGCCAGTAACCGCGGCAACTCGGAGCGAACGTCACGCCAATCGGTGACCTCGTTCAAGCGGGCGAGCATGGAGGAGGGCACCGGTTGGCCGGCGATATAGGCGATATCGTGCATGGCAGGTAGCGGCAGGAGGGTAGCCGCGCGAGGGAGAAACAGGCATTGACGGCGGCGTCGGAGTTCTGATAGTATTACTAACATGTCAGTATGTCAATGTGCCCGCTGCGTCACGCAGCCGCCCTTTCCCGGGCGTGTCGATCCCTGAGAGCGTCGATGCTCAAAGGCCTGTCCCCATTGCTGACGCCCGACCTGCTGCATGTGCTCGCCAGCATGGGGCATGGCGACGAGCTCGTGCTCGCCGACGCCAACTTTCCGGTGGTCACGCATGCCAGGCGGCTGGTGCAGATGCACGGCGTTGACGCGCCGCGGGTCCTCGCCGCGGTGCTCAGTGTGCTGCCTCTGGACGATTTCGTCGGCCAGCCGGCAGTGACGATGCAAGTGGTGGGCGACGCGAACGCCGTACCGGAAGTGGTGCAGGCGTTCGACGCCGCATTGCGCAGCCACGGCGCCGCAGCGTCGTCGTCGATCGAGCGCTTTGCGTTCTATGAGCGCGCCGCCGCAGCGTTTGCGATCGTGGCAACCGGAGAATGTCGTGTCTACGGCAACATCCTGCTCAAGAAAGGAGTGGTGCGCCCATGACCAAGACGCGCAACGGCTCCGCCGCGGTGGTGCCGCTGACCGGCACCGCGACGCCCGACGGGACCAGCCAGCGGGCGCGTGCCTACCAGGGCTTCACACAACAAATCCTCAGCGGTGGCATCCGCAGCGGCCAGTTCATCTCGCAACGCGAATTGATGACGTTGCTCGACATGCCGCTGGGTGCCGTGCGCGAGATGATTCCGCGGCTCGAGGCCGGTGGCCTCATCAAGACCGTGCCGCAACGCGGTCTGCAGATCGCACACGTCGATCTCAAGCTGATCCGCAACGCATTCCAGGTCCGATCCATGATCGAACACGAGGCGATACGCCACTTCGTGCGTACCGCCAGCACCGAGGAACTCGAACAGATCGAAACCGCACACCAGGACGTGTTGCGCCGCGCCAGCGCCGCCTCGGTCGACAGCCAGTTGCTGGACGACGCCCAGGCCATCGACTGGGGCCTGCACGACCGCATGGTCGATGCACTGGGCAACGAAATCGTGTCCGAGATCTACCGCGTCAATAGCCTGCGCATCCGGCTGATCAAGCTCGAAAACAGCGTCATCACACCGGTGCGCCTGATTCCGGCGATGCAGGAGCATTTGCGCTTCATCGCCGCACTGCGCCAGCGAGATGCGGCCCAGGCCACCGAACTGCTGGAGGCCCATATCCGCAGCGCACGCGACCGCGTCATGACCGCACCGCTGGAACTCGTCAGTCCGGACAGCGCGACCGCCCCGGCAGCAAAATCCCGTTCCAGAACCCCCTCGACACGAAGGAAAACGAATTGAATCACGATATCCATGGCCTGTGGCCGGCCCTGCTGACGCCCGTCAAGGCCAATGGCGCGCTCGACACCAACCGCGCCGTCGAGCACGCCAGGCGCATGCTGGCCGCCGGATGCGACGGCGTCACCCTGTTTGGCACGACAGGCGAAGGACCCGCGTTCACGAACCAGGAGCGAAAAAGCCTTCTCGAGTCGCTCATCGACAGTGGGTTGCGTGCGGACCAGATCGTCGTCACGACCACCTGCAGCGCGCTGGACGACGCCATCGACCTGGGCCGGCATGCGGTCGCCAAGGGCTGCTTGCGGCAACTGTTCATGCCGCCGTTCTATTTCCGGCAACCACGCGACGCCGGCATCATGGAGGCGGTGTCCGTCGTCATACGCGGCATCGACGATCCCCGGCTCAAAGTGCTGCTGTACCACATCCCCGGCCTGTCCAGCGTGGTGTTCAGCCACGACAGCGTGCGCAGACTGGCCGAGCGCCACCCGGGACAGGTGATCGGCGTCAAGGACAGCAGCGGCAACCGGGAGCACGGCCTGGCGCTGGCCAAGGCGTTCCCGCAACTGTGCATCCTCAGTGGTGCCGAGCCGTTTGTCGCTGAAATGATGCGGGAGGGCGGCTGCGGATCGATCAATGGCCTGGCCAACGTATCACCCGGCCTGATGGCGCGTATTGTCG
>CAZADK010000473.1:0-4008 GCA_964483855.1 uncultured Rhodoferax sp. | reverse complement strand
CGGCGATGCCGCCGCCGACGATGACGTTTTGCGCTTGCGTGGGTAAGGCCATGGTGCATTCCTTGTCAAAAACGATGGCTACTTGTCTAACCGAGCCGCAGCGCCATCACGCCAGACACGATCACGCAGGTGCCCACCGCGCGGCGCAGCGTGAAGACCTCCTTCAGGAACCAGACGCCGAACAGCGCGGCGAACAGCACCGAGGTCTCGCGCAGCGCGGCCACGGTGGCCACGGGCGCCTGTGTCATCGCCCACAGCGCCACCGCATACGAACCGATCGACGCTGCGGCGCCACCCAGGCCGATCGGCCAGCGCTTGCGGATGTAGGGGCCGACCGCCCATTTTCGGCGCGCAAACACGATCAGCGCAAACGGCCAGCCATCGATCAGGAACAACGTCGCGACATATGGCAGCGCGCCGCCGGCAGCGCGTACGCCCAGCGCATCGACGACGGTGTAACTGGCGATGATGACGGCATTGACCAGCGCGAACTGCACTGCACGGGGCGCATCGAAGGCGTGTTTCGTCAGGCCCAGAATGAGCACCCCGGCGCTTACGCCCAGCACGCCGATCCAGGCCAGTGGCGAGAGCGTTTCGCCGAGCGTCACCGAGGCCGACAAGGCCACCAGCAGCGGCGCCGAACCGCGCATCAGCGGATAGGTCAGGCCCAGGTCGCCATGCCGGTAGGCGCCCGCCAACGCGACGTAGTAGCCGATGTGGATCACGATCGACGCTGCGATGAAGGGCCAGGCCTGCGCCGGTGGCCAGCCGAACCACCACACCAGCGGAATCGCCAGGAACGAGGCCAGCAGGTTGATCAGCGCGGTGTCCAGTGCCTTGTCGGTACTGGACTTGACCAGCGCGTTCCAGCTCGCATGCAGCAGCGCGCCGAACAGCACCGCCAGCACCACCGGCCAGGTCAGCGTCACGACGAGAACACTCCGTCAACGAGGGCCACGGTCCTGGCCACGGCTTCAGGCCCAGGGCAGCGAGTAGGTCTTGATGTTGGTGAAGCTCTTGATCGCTTCCTGCACGCCTTCCTTGTAGCCCAGGCCGGAGTCCTTGATGCCGCCGAATGGTGTCAGTTCGAGCCGGTAGCCGGGCACTTCGCGCACATTGACCGAACCCACCTCGAGTTCGCTGACGAAGCGGGTGATGTAGTCGAGCCGGTTGGTGCAGACCCCGCTGGACAATCCGTAGGCCGTGCCGTTGGAGATGCGGATCGCCTCGTCGATGTCCTTGAAGCGGATGATCGGCGACACCGGGCCGAAGGTTTCCTCCTTCACCAGCAGCATCTCGGGCCGCACCTGGTCGACCACGGTAGGCGCATACAAGGCGCCGTGGCGCTCGTTGCCCACCAGCAGCTTCGCGCCCTGCGCCACCGCCTCGTTGACGCGGGACTCGAAAAACCGGGCGGCTGGTTCGTCGATGACGGTGCCCATGTCCATCGATGTGTCGCTGGGGTCGCCGTAGCGCCAGGCGCGGGTCTTGGCCACGACCTGTTCGACGAACCGGTCGGCCACCGCCTCGTGCACCAGCATGCGCTTGACCGCGGTGCAGCGTTGGCCGGAGTTCTTGTAGGAGCCGGCCACTGCCAGCGACGAGGCCTCGTCGATGTCGGCGTCTTCCATCACGATCAGCGGGTCGTTGCCGCCGAGCTCGAGCACCATGCGTTTGTAGCCGGCCCTGGACGCAATATATTTGCCGATCGCCACGCCGCCGGTGAAGGTGATCAGGTCCACCAGCGGGTGGGTGATCAGTTCGTCGGCGATCTCGCGCGGGTCGCCGGTGATGACGCTGAACATCTCGGGCGGCAGGCCGGCCTCGTACAGGATGTCGGCCAGCAGGATGGCCGAGAACGGCACCTTCTCGGACGGCTTGAGCACCATGCGGTTGTTGGTCACGATGCTCGGGATCACCTTGTGCGCGACCTGGTTCATCGGGTGGTTGAACGGCGTGATCGCGCTGATGACGCCCAGCAGCGGCGAGCGCTGCGTGAACACCCGGCGCTTCTTGCCGTGGTGTGTCAGGTCGCAGCTGAAGATCTGTCCGTCGTCCTTGAGGACTTCGTTGGCGCCGAACAGGAACACATCACTGACACGTCCGGCCTCGTAGATGGCATCCTTCATGCACAGGCCCGATTCTGCCGAGATCAGGGACGCCACCTCGTCGAGGCGCCGCGTTGCGATGGCGGCGGCCTTGTTCAGGATGGCAGCGCGTTCGAACCGGGTCAGGTTTGGCTGGTAGGCATGCGCCTTGGCGAAGATGGCACGAACCTCCTCCAGCGTGGCTTTGGGCACGGTGCCGATCGTGGCCCCGGTGTAGGGGTTGCGGACCGTGATGGCGCGATCACCGGTACGCTCGGCCCCGACCTTGCGGCCGGCCAGGCGCATCGCGTTGAGGTGGTGGTCCAGGATGAACTGCTCGATCATGGTGCGGGTTCCGTCGGGTTCTTATTGGGCGTGGTTCAACGCCAGGTCGAACGCGTCGAAGTTGCGGAACCTGCGCTTGCGGTCGAGCTCTGGCATGGGGCGGTTCAGGATCAATGGCACCCGTTGTTCGCTGATGCCGCCGTGCGAGCGCAGCGGCACTTCCAGCGCCGACAGGTCGTGGCGCGCGGCGCTGGTGCCGATCACGGTGAAGCGCTCGGACACCACGACGATGTCGCCGATGCGATCGGCCGGCAGTTCGAATCGCTCGGCCGCCTGTTCGCGTGTCAGCACCACTTCCATGCCCTTGACCGTTGCGAGCCGCTGGCAGGCGGCCTGCACGTCGCAGTCCTTGGGCAGGTAGACGGTGGCGAACGAGCCCAGCGCCCCATGGTGCACGACATAGGGGTCGGTGATCGGCAGGATGACCCGTGCCACCTTCTCGCCCAGCCAGGCGTCGAACCAGTCCTGCAGGTAGATCACGTCCGGCGTGCCGTCCATCGCCACCTTGGCGTTCATGCCGTGGTCGGCGGTCAGCGCGATGACGCAGCCCATGTCGTCGAGTTGCCCGAGGTAGCCGTCCATCATGGTGTAGAACGCATTGGCGCCGGGCGTGCCGGGTGCGTGCTTGTGCTGGATGTAGTCGGTGGTCGAGAGATACATCACGTCGGGCCTCCTGGTCTGCATCAGCTGGACGCCGGCGGCGAACACGAACTCGGACAGGTCGGCGCTGTAGACGCTGGGCACGGGCCTGCCGACCAGCTCGACCACATTGTCGATGCCGTTCTCGGCCAGCGTGACCTGGTCGGCCTTCTCGGACGAGAAACAGATGCCCTTCATCTTGTGGCCCAGCAGCGCACGCAGCTTGTCCTTGGCGGTGACGACGGCGACCGACTTGCCGGCATCGGCCAACGCCGCGAGCAGCGTCGGGGCGCGCAGCCACTTGGCGTCGTTCATCATGACTTCGGTGCCGGTGGCCGTGTCGTACAGGTAGTTGCCGCAGATGCCGTGCACGCTGGGCGGCGCACCAGTGACGATGGACAGGTTGTTCGGGTTGGTGAAGCTGGGAACGACGCACTCGGCGATCAGGCCCGAGCCCTTGGCCAGTGTTTTCTTCAGCCAGGGCATGTGGCCGGTGGCGACCGCCTGGGCCAGGTAATCGGGTTCGCAGCCGTCGACGCATACGATGACGGTGGGTGCGCTGGGCAGCTTGTAGGAGCGGGCGTTGACGTTCAACATGGTGGCGAAACTTTCAAGATGGGGTGGACGAGGATTCGGCGCCACGGCGCTGCTCCTCGTTTTCAATGGTGCGTGTCTTGCTCGCCATCGCATGCTCGAACAGCGCGCGGCCGGCCGTGTCGGCATCGCCGGACTTGATGGCCTCGAGAATCTCCCAGTGCGCGTGGGCCGAGACCGGCAACACATTGCGCCCGGCCAGGTTGAGGCGGCGAAACAGCGAGATTTCCTTGACCAGCTTGCGGTAGATTGCGGCGAGCTTGCGGTTGCCAGCCATCTCGACCAGGCGGTCGTGGAACTGCAGGTTCAGCAGGTGGTAGCTGTGCGAGTCGGTAGTCTTGAC
>CAZADK010000472.1:0-4032 GCA_964483855.1 uncultured Rhodoferax sp. | reverse complement strand
GCACACGACGCGCTGGTGTCGCGTGTCGCACAGGTGCTGTTGCGCGAAGGGCGTGTCGTCTGGACCGGCCTTGCGGTGCGGGCACGCCTGTTGTCCGAATCCGGGGTCGCGCCGGCCATTGGCGCCGATGCGCCGGTGGCCGACGCAGTTGTCGAGACCGGCGTGCCGCGCGACTTCGAATTGCACGGCGGGCCCCTGTCCACCACGGGCACGCGCTGGAAAATCTGCAAGCCCGACCTATTCTCCATCCGCAACACCACGGTGGCGGCGTATCTGCAACCGGTGGTGCACGAGATCAAGGTCAGCCGGGCCGACTTGCTGGGCGACCTGCGCCTGCCGGACAAGCGCCACAGTTACCTCGATCTCGGTGGCCAGTGCTGGTATGTGCTCGGTTGCGATGCCCGGGGCCGGCCGATCGCGCAGGCGCACGAGATACCGGCCAGCTGCGGTGTCATGCTGGCGCAGCCCGAAGGCCCGCTGGACGTGCTGCGGCATGCGCCGCGGCGGGTGCTGGCCGAGCTGCCGTTCGGGCTGTGGATGGCGCTGGCCAGGGCCACGCCGCTGCCCCCGACGTTCGGCGACGACGAACCCAGCCAGGCGCTGCTCGACGAGCCGCCATCGGACAGTGCATGACCCAGGTTGCCCTCGGTGAGCGTATCGGCACGCAGCACGACCCCCAATTGCCCGCCGGCACGCTGGCCGCGGAGGCTGCAGAACCAGTGCTGTACACCGTGTCGGTGCGCAACCTGTGCGCGTTCGCCGCCAAGTCCGGCGACCTCGACCTGCGATTCACGCCGTCGCCGACCGCGCAGCAGGGGCGCCTGGGGCATCAGCTGGTGGCGCAGCGCCGCGGTCCGCACCACGAGGCCGAGGTCAGCCTGGCCGGACGTTTCGGCCCTTTGGCGGTGCGCGGGCGCGCCGACGGCTTCGATCCACGCAGCCATACGCTGGAAGAGGTCAAGACCTACCGCGGCGCACTGGAGACCATGCCGGTGCAGCAGCAGGCCCTGCACTGGGCCCAGCTCAAGGTCTATGGCTGGTTGATGTGCCAGAGCCGCGGCCTGCGGGCACTGACCTTGTCGCTGGTGTATTTCGACGTCGGCGAGCAGACCGAGTCGCCGCAGCAGCAGCGGTTCGAGGCCAGCGCGTTGCGCCAGCATTTCGAGACGTTGTGCCTGCCGTTCCTGGCCTGGGCCCGGCAGGAGGTGGCGCATCGGCGCCAACGCGATGCAGCGCTGGCGCAATGCGCGTTCCCGCAACTGCCGTTTCGCGCCGGACAGCGCGAGTTGGCGGCCGCCGTCTACAAGGCCTGTGTGTCGCCGCTGCCGCTGCTGGTGCAGGCGCCCACCGGTATCGGCAAGACCATCGGCACCGTGTATCCGGCGCTGCGCGCGATGCCCGAACGCGGCAGCGACAAGCTGTTTTTCCTGACCGCCAAGACGCCGGGACGGCAGGTGGCGCTGGACGCGCTGCAGCAGGTACGCGAACCGCCGCAGCCTGGCGCGGCCGCCGTGCCGCTGCGGGTGATCGAATTGGTGGCCCGGGACAAGTCCTGCGAACACCCCGACAAGGCCTGCCACGGCGCATCCTGTCCGCTGGCGCGCGGTTTCTACGACCGACTGGCGGCAGCACGCGAGGCGGCGGCGCATACGCAGTGGCTGGACCGGCAGGCGCTGCGATCGGTGGCGCTGGCGCATGGTATCTGCCCGTATTACCTCGGGCACGAGATGGTGCGCTGGAGCGACGTGGTCGTGGGCGACTACAACTACTACTTCGACCGCAGCGCGATGCTGCATGTGCTGACCGTCGAGAACCACTGGCGCGTCAGCCTGCTTGTCGACGAGGCGCACAACCTGGTCCCGCGGGGTTGCTCCATGTACAGCGCCGAGCTGGGCCATGCCGAAACCCTGCTGGTGCGGGAGCAGGCGCCACCGGCCCTGCGCGCGCGGATCGACGCCGTGCTCGACCAGTGGCAGGTGCTGCAGGAACGCCACGCGCCCAACGGCAAGCAGCCGGACTGGCGGCTGCTCGACGCACCCCCCGAGGCCTGGTTGCGCGCGCTGCACAAGCTCAACCAGGCACTGGGCGAACATGTCAACAGCACGGCACTCGATGCGGTCAGCGCGGTGTTGCCGTTCTATTTCCGCACACTCGCCATCGCCACGCTGGCCGACATGTTCGGCGACCACTCCTTGTGCGAATACACCCGGGAGGACGCTGCTCAGCCTGCCGCGCGGGACGGCGTGGACGCCGGGCAGGTACGGATCGAGGGCCGCGGTTTCGACAACCTGGACGCCGTGGGCCAGATCACGCTGCGCAATGTCGTGCCCGGCCATTTCCTGGCGCCGCGGCTGCAGAGCGCCGATGCGGTCGTGTTGTTCTCGGCGACGCTGCAACCGGCAAACTATTACCAGGCGCTGCTCGGACTGCCGGATTCAACGCGCTGGCTCGACGTGCCCAGCCCGTTTCGCAGCGAACAACTGTCGGTGCGTGTGGTGCCGATTTCGACGCGGCGCGACGCCCGCGCCCATTCGCTCGATACGCTGGTGGCGACGATCGCGCAGCAGTTCCGCCAGGTACGCGGCAACTACCTGGCTTTCTTCAGCAGCTTCGACTACCTCGAGCAGGCCTGCGCGCGTTTGCGCGCCCAATGCCCGGACATACCCGTCTGGGCCCAGGCGCGGCAGATGGACGAAGCGGCGCGGCGCGCCTTCCTGGACCGGTTCGATCACACGGGCTGCGGCATCGGGTTTGCCGTGCTCGGTGGCGTTTTCGGCGAGGGTGTCGACTTGCCGGGCCGCCGGCTGATCGGCGCATTCGTGGCCACGCTCGGCCTGCCGCAGTTCGACCCGGTCAACGAGGCGATCTGCGCACGGCTGCAGGCACGGTTCGGAAAGGGTTACGAATACACCTATGTCTATCCCGGCCTGCAGAAGGTGGTGCAGGCAGCCGGCCGGGTGATCCGCACCGAGACCGATACCGGCTGCGTCGTGTTGCTGGATGCGCGTTACCGCCAGCCCGGTTATCGGGCTTTGTTGCCCGCGTGGTGGCAGATGGCACCTGACTGAGCGCGGCCTGCGCCGGGCCGCGCTCAGTCAGGCCGTCAGTTCGCCCCGGAACGCCGCCACGAAAGCCGACGCGTCTTGCCGCACGGCGGCGGCGCTCTTGCGCGGTCGGTACAAGGCCGAACCCAGGCCGAAACCATGGGCGCCGGCGGCCAGCCAGGGTGCCATGTTGCCGGGCACGATGCCGCCGACCGGAATCATCAGCGTGCCGGCGGGTAAGACGGCCAGCATGGCCTTGAGCACGGCGGGCGACGCGGCTTCGGCCGGGAACAGCTTGAGGCCGTGCGCGCCGGCTTCGAGCGCGGCAAACGCCTCGGTCGGGGTCGCAATACCCGGCAGGCAGACCATGCCCAGGCCCACTGCTTCGTGCACCACCGCGGCGTTGAAATTCGGTGACACGATGAGCTGGCCACCGGCCTCGTGCACCTGCCGTACCTGGTGTGCGGTGAGCACCGTGCCGGCCCCGACCAGCGACTCGGGATAGGTGCGCGCCAGTGCTTCGATGCTCTCTAGCGGCTGGGGCGAGTTGAGCGGCACCTCCAGCACGCCGAAACCCGCGTCTGCCAGTGCCTCGCCGATGGCCGGCGCCTCCTGCGGCGTCAAGCCGCGCAGGATCGCCACCAACGGGAGGCCGTGGAAGTGCATGGCGAATTTCTGGATCGGTTTCATGGTGATGGTGGTCGTTGGGGCAGGTGGTGGCTCAAGGCATGCAGGCCGGCCCAGCTGGCTTCGGCGCCCATGCCGTGGGTGGAGACATCCAGGCTGGCGAATGCAAGCGCATAACGCGACGTCAGCGCCTGCGAGCCGATCAGTGTGACGCGTGATGCGGCGTGTACGTCCTGCGCGCGCAACTCCTCGCCGATCACCAGTCCCGACAGGTAGCTGGCCAGCGCTCCCGCCTCCATGCGGCCGCACAGCGACAGGGTGCGCGCACTGAAAGCGTTGTGCAGCAGGCTGGCGCCCTGGG
>CAZADK010000471.1:2817-4046 GCA_964483855.1 uncultured Rhodoferax sp. | reverse complement strand
TTGCGCGAGCGCGCCGCGACGCGGGTGCAGCAGCTGCACGACGGCGGCGAAAAGCGCGCCTACCTCTACGGCGCGGACGAGAAAATGCTGGGCGGCCTCAATTCCTTCTTCCTTCTCGTGGACCGGCCAGAGGTCTACAAACTGCCGCCCGACCCGAAGCTGCCCAGCAGCAACGTGCCGATGAGCGCGCTGGTCTCGGGCCTCGGAGCACTGGTCGCGGCCGCGATCGCGCTGGTCAACTTCCGCAACCGGACCAAAGAGCCATGATCGACGCTCCCTCCAGCGCGTGGTTCACCGTGCATCCTGACTGGCATTGGCTCGTCGTGACGTACTTCTTCTTTGGCGGGCTTGCGGGCGGGTGCTATGTACTCGCCGCGGTGATCGACCTGCTCGGCCGCGAGCGCGACCGGCCGCTTGCGCGCGTCGGCTACCTCAGCGTGCTGCCGTGCCTGGCGATCAGTGGGGTCGCGCTCATCTTCGACCTGTCGCGCCCGGACCGCTTCTGGCACCTGCTCGTCGAGGTTCATACCTGGCGGCCTCTGTTCCAGCTCTGGACGCCGCTGAACGCCGGCGCCTGGGTGTTGCTTGCTTTCAGCTTCTTTGCGCTGCTGTCGTCGCTCGCTGCGGCCGCGGAGGCGGGATGGCTGCGTTGGCGCGCGCCGCTTCGCCTGCGTAGCCCCGGCGTGGCGGGCGCTGCGATCGCGGTGATCGGTGCGCTGCTCGGGCTCTATGTCGCGAGCTATGAAGGCGCGTTGCTCGCCTTCACCAGCCGCCCCATCTGGTCCGAGACCCCGTTCATCGGCCCGCTGCTCGTGCTGACGGCGTTGTCCATGGCCGCGGCCTACCTGCTGCTCTTCGGGCTTTGGCGGCGTTGGGAGCTGCCCGGGATGAGAGTGCTGCAGCGGATCGACGCGCAGGCGCTCGGCGTCGCGCTGCTGGTGCTCGTGGCGCTGGTCGTGTCACTCGGCGGGTCCGCGCGGGCGCTGCTCAGCCCGATCAACCTGCTCCTGCTCGCCGCGCTGCTCGTCGTCGGGTTCATCGCGCCGCTCGCGCTCAGGATGCGCGGGCGCGGCGTCGCCGTGGCCGCCGTGCTGGTGCTGGTGGGCGGATTCCTGATGCGCACGCTGATCGTCTTCTCGCCCTACGGAGCCAGTGCATGAGCCCGCCGGGCCGCCCCAAGGGCGAATACCGTAGTGCGCAGCACGAAGGTACTCCAGTGAGCCCGCCGG
>CAZADK010000471.1:0-2717 GCA_964483855.1 uncultured Rhodoferax sp. | reverse complement strand
CCCAAGGGCGAATACCGTAGTGCGCAGCACGAAGGTACTCCAGTGAGCCCGCCGGGCCGCCCCAAGGGCGAATACCGTAGTGCGCAGCACGAAGGTACTCCAGTGAGCCCGCCGGACCGCCCCAAGGGCGAATACCGTAGTGCGCAGCACGAAGGTACTCTAGTGAGCCGTCATCTCATGGCGCTCGCCGCAGCGGCGACGCTCGTCGCCTGCACCAGCCCGGAAGCCGACCGCGTGCGCGGCGGTGGGCCGGGCGCCGACGTCGGCAACCGCGGCGATCCGATTGTGATGCATGAAGGCTCGCGGCCGTACGAGGGTACGCCCAAGCTCATTGCGTCCGAGGCACCGCCCGTTGAGTCCGCCAACCAGGCGCAACAAATGAGTCTTTCACGATAGCGATATGACGACGTTGCACGAACTCGAGCAGCGCAATCCCGAGTGGCGGCCCTGGCTCCAAGGCATGCAGAAGATGCTCGCCGAGCTCGGTGACCCCGCGTGGGACGCTCAGGTCCCGCCGCTGCCATCACCAGCAAGGGGAAGTCCGTTGGCGGCAGCTGCGGGGCTGGATCCCGTCGCGACTGCGCTTGCGCTCCTGCACGCGTGCCGCCGTTGCTGGGCTGATGCGATACCGCGGGACTGGGGGCACGGCTACTGCCCGTTGTGCGGCGCCTGGCCGGGCTTCGCCGAGTTATGCGGCGTCGAGCGCACGCGCTACCTGCGCTGCGTGCGCTGTGGCGCGGGTTGGCGGGCGCACGGCCTTTCGTGCGCGTTCTGCGGCAACACCGACCACAAAACGCTCGGCTCGCTCGTCGCCGCCGATGCCGAGCCATCGAAGTGGACGATCGAGGTGTGCCACCGATGCCGGGGCTACCTCAAGGCGTTTACCCGGCTCACCGTGGGCGAGCCGGCACAGGCAATGCTCGACGACCTGGGCAGTGTCGAGCTCGACCTGGCGGCGCAGGAGCGGGGGTTCCGCCGGCCGCCGGGCACGGGACACGGGTCGGGTGTCGCTGTCTGAGTTTTGCCGGGCCCTGCTCGCGGCTCTCGACGCGGCGGAGGGTCGCCGGCGCTCGCGCAAGCGCGACCAGACGCCGGACGCCATCGGACTGGGCCTGAAGCGCGCGCTCCTCGAGCGTGCGCTGCGCGAAGCGCCGCGCGACGGGATATTCGAGCAGTGGCTCCTCGACCAGGGTGCGACCCCCACGACGCTGGGCGTGCTCGAGGAATGGCGCCTCGCGCGCGCGATGCCCGAGTTCGCCGAATGGCTCGCGAACGGCGCCCCTAGTGACGACGCGCACCCGGGTGGCCGGCGTGTGTGAAGATCGCCAGCATGATCTTCGCGCTCGCCTGTTGCCGCTGCCCGACGCCGGCTACTTCGCCCTGCGAAGGCGAACGCATCTGCACACCGCCGATGCGATTCGGTACTGCCGGTGCCGATGACACGTGTCCTTGCTTGGCTCGATCCAGCCGAGACTGGCCGCGGCCAGTCTCGGCGCGCCTCTGGCGACCTGTCGGTCGTTGTCCCCTTTCGCAGGGTGCAAGGAGCCACGCCCCAAAACGCAGCGCCTGCCCTGGCGTTGCGTGCCCACTCGTACCCGCGACGAACTCGTGCCTGCCGATCACCGGGGGCTCACGCGGCGCAGGGTGCGCTACCGAACAGATGTATGTCGCAAGGACGGCTACGCTGTCGTCCAACGACCATGATTGATCGCAGGGATAGCGCCGCAGGAAACCCGGCGATGTGGTGCACATCTGACCGTGGCTTGAGCCGCGTTGTCAAGAGCATGGCCATGCGCCGCGACAGCGCAGATGGTGCCTGCTCATGGCGGCGACGCAGGATGACGCCATGCGGGCCGTCGATTCGCCCGGTGGTGCGTTGCCGCGGCACGCCCGGCGGCCATTCGCGGATGTGCGACCACAGGATGCAAGTCGCGCTGCCGCAACGATGCGCGGGCCGCGCCAGCCGGCGTGTTGAAAGCCCCTGGGGCGGGTTACCGTCCGCCCACGCATGGGCGATTTGAGGGTTACCGTCCGCCCACGCATGGGCGACTTGAGCGAAGGAGAAGCATCGATGTCCCGCATTCTTATGTTCTTCTGCTCTGCCGACCGCGGAGGCCCGCGCGGCCGCGCGAATTGCGCGTGCTGCAAGGCCCACCCCTGCCCGTGGCACTCTTGTGCAAATACTGCCGCATCGCCGGGCTGACCCGTGCCCTGGCTCAAACTGCTGCACATCGGTGCCGTCATCGTCTGGTGCGGTGCCTTGTTGTACCTGCCGGCAATGATTGCCGCCGCTGCCACACCAGCACCACCTGCCACGCGCGAGGTGCAGCCAAGGTGGCCGTTGCTGCCGCGCCGTGTCTTCATCGGCCTGGCTACACCGGCAGCGTTGATGGCCATCGTGTCGGGCACGCTGATCTTCGTCTCGCAGGGCCTGCTCGCGCCCTGGCTGTTGTTCAAACTTGCCGGCGTCGGCCTGCTGGTGCTGGGCCACGGTGCCTGTGGCCTGCTGGTGCTGCGCACCGAGCGGGGGCGGCACGGCGGTGTGCGCCTGGCCTGCCACATGATCTTGGTCTCGACGGTGTTGTGTCTGCTGGGCATCGCCTGGCTGGTGCTGCGCAAGCCGGCATGAAGACGGTGGCACAACTGGGCGACATGGGCCCTGCCGGCCCGCGTGAGCGCATCTCAGCCGTCGGTGTGAACGCCAACGGCGTTTTCAT
>CAZADK010000470.1:0-4064 GCA_964483855.1 uncultured Rhodoferax sp. | reverse complement strand
GGCCTGGTTGGTAGCCTGATGTGGGCTCCTGGCGAGAACGGTACTGCTGCTGTGAACAGCAGTGACTACTGGAGCCTCGGCCTCGACTACAACAGCGGTCCGATCTGGGTGACATTCCAGTACGAATCAGACGAGGTGAACCCCGCGACGTTTGCATCTGCCGCTGGCGGAACCCGGCAAAAGGCCTGGATCCTGGGTGGCAAATATGACATGGGTATTGCCGCCCTGGCTTTATCCTACCAACGCGCTGAAGTCGGTACGGTGGAAGACCGCGGTTGGGCGCTCGGCCTGAACGCTCCGCTGGGCCCGGTCAACCTCGCATTCGAGTACGCACGCGAGACGACCGAAATCGCTGGCGCCTTCGCCAGCCGTGCCAATGCGTTGAACCTGCGCGTCAGCTACCCGCTGAGCAAGCGCACCGACGTGTATGCCTTCCTGTCGGATGGCAAGTCCCGCACCGCCGCTGGCGGCACGCAGGACCTGAGCCGTTATTCGTTGGGCGTGCGTCACTCGTTCTGATGGCAACGCTGGCCTGATGCCAGCATGATCATCTGATCCCTTGAAAACCCCGGTGTGGCAGCACTCCGGGGTTTTCCTTTTTGGTCGACCCTGAAAAATGAACCTTCCACTCCCGTATCGTGCCATGGTCCGGCGGCTTGCCACCGTGCTGGCGCTGGTCTTGTTGACCGCATGTGCATCGACAGCGCCCGAGCCATCGGCTGACGACCTGTCCGGCAACGCCTGGGCACGGGCGTCGTCACGAGACGGTCTGGTGCGGGAAACATGGGCACACCAAACCTTCCCGGGAAAACGACCCAGCATCTATCGCCATGAACGCAAGGAGGGCCGCGAGACGATGAAGGTGCTCGCGTCGTCGTCGGTCAGCATGGTGCGCCAGGTCCGGCGGATCGAAGTTGCCGAGCTCGGTCAGTTGCAGTTCTCGTGGTTGGTGCCACAACTGATGGCGTCCGCCGACATGGAGCAGCGTGATTTCGACGACTCTCCGGTGCGGCTGGTACTGGCGTTCGATGGAGACCGGTCGCGGTTCAATGCGAAGGACCGCGTGTTGTCCGAGCTGGCCGATGCACTCACCGGCGAGCCATTGCCGTATGCCACGCTGATGTACGTGTGGTGCAATCAGCGCCCGGTCGACAGCGTGATCGTCAACCCGAGGACCAGCCGGATCCGCAAACTGGTCATGGAGTCCGGTGCCGCGCAGCTCAGCCGCTGGCTGGAATATCAACGCGACGTGCGTGCCGATTACATCAAGGCGTTCGGCGAAGAGCCGGGCGCGCTGCTGGCGATCGGCATCATGACCGACTCCGACAATACCGGATCGAAGGTCCAGGCCTGGTATGGGCCGGTCCGACATCAGCCTGCATCGGTGCGGCCTGCCGCTGCATTACGCGAGTGAGCCTGTACAAGGGCGGGACCGGGTGGCCGCTCCTCATTACGATTCGCAGCCCGGTACCGGAACGGCAGCGATAGGGTTCGGGTCGGCCCCGGCATCGCTTGAAACCCGATGGTAGTGGCACCCCGTGTCCCTCGATCGTGGCTCCTGCGACGTTGTCTGCAGGTTGTATGCTTCGGCGCAGGAGGATGAAATGGCGCAACGAACCGTGATACGCAATGCCAGGGTGTTTGACAGCAACACCGGTGCACTCACCCCGTCACAACAGATTGTGATCCAGGGCCAGCATATTGAGGCTGTCATCAGTACCGCCGTGCAGGTCGACGACGCGCAGCCGATCGATGCCGGTGGCAAGGTGGTATTGCCCGGCCTCATCGATGCCCACGTGCACGTGGTCGCAGCCTCGCACGACCTGGTCGGCCTGGCCCTGCAGCCGCCGTCGATGGTGGTGGCGCAAAGCAGCCAGATCCTGCGTGGCATGTTGCTGCGCGGCTTCACCACGGTGCGCGATGCGGCCGGTGCCGACTACGGTTTGCAGGAGGCGGTGGCGCGAGGCCTGTTCGAGGGTCCGCGCCTGTTCATCGCCGGTTTCCCGGTTTGCCAGACTGGCGGGCATGCGGACATGCGGCCCAAGGGCGTGCGCTTGCGCGAGATGTTCTGCAGTTGTGCCGGGCTGGGGCTGATCGGCGCGATTGCGGATGGCGTGGGCGAGGTGCGCCGTGCGGTGCGCGAGCAGGTGCGTAACGGCGCCAACCAGATCAAGATCATGGCCGGCGGCGGTGTGTCGAGTCCGACCGATCCGCTCGAAGGCACGCAGTTCTCGATCGAGGAATTGCGCGCCGCCTGCGAAGAGGCCGAGGCGGCCAATCTGTACGTGATGGCACACGCCTATTCGCCGCGCGCGGTGACGCGTGCGGTACAGGCCGGGGTGCGCTCGATCGAACACGGCAACCTGATCGATGCGGCGACAGCGCGCGTCATGAAGGAGCATGGCGCCTACCTGGTGCCGACCTTGTCGACCTACCAGGCCTTGTCGAGCGAAGGCGCGCGCCTGGGCTGGTCGCCCGAGATGCTGGACAAGCTGGCGATGGTGCAACAGCGCGGCATCGAGTCGCTCAAGATCGCGCGCGCCGAAGGCGTGCCCCTCGTCTTCGGCACCGACCTGCTGGGCCATATGCACGACCAGCAATCGGGCGAATTCGACTTGCGCACCCAGGCCATGTCGCCGGTGGAGGCCTTGCAGAGCGCGACCATCGTGGCGGCCCGAATGATGCGCCAGGAGGGCCGGATCGGCGAGCTGGTCGCCGGTGCCTGGGCCGATCTGCTGGTGGTCGACGGCGACCCGACGCAGGAACTCTCGATGCTGACCCAGCCAGACCAGGGGCTGCGCTTGATCATGCAGGCGGGGCGCGTCGTCGTCGATCGCCTGTCGGCCTGATCCGCGCCAGGACGCGTCACAAAAAAAGCCCGCGATGCGGGCCTTTCGTGTCAGGTCTGAACCCGGTTTACTTGACGCTGGTGAAACGCGCCTCCGGCCGGTCGTCGTTGCGGTAGACCGTGTCGACACCGCGCTTCATCGCCCAGGGGCGCATCTGGTGGTGCAGCGGGATCAGCAGCACTTCGTCGCGGGTGCGGACCAGCGCCTGCTTGATCATCTCGTTGCGTTTCTTCACGTCGACTTCGGACTTCATCGCATCGACGAGTTTGTCGACTTCCGGGTCGCTGACGCGGCCGAAGTTGAAGTTGCCGTCGGCGCCGGTGGTCTTGGTGCGCACCAGCGACTGCAGCGTGTATTGCGCGTCCATCGTTGCGACGCCCCAGCCCAGCAAGTAGGCCGAGGTGTCGAAGTTCTGCACCTTCTGGATGAAGGTGGCCATCGATTCGGCCGCCAGCTTGGTCTTGACGCCGATACGGGCCCACATCACAGTGATGTTCTGGCAGATTTCCTCGTCGTTGACGTAACGGTTGTTAGGGCAGTTGAGCTGGATCTCGAATCCGTTCGGGTAACCGGCTTCGGCCAGCAGTTTCTTGGCCCGCTCCGGATCGGCCTTGGCTGCGACGTCCAGGTCAGGGGAGTTGCCGTTGACACCGGGAGCAACCATGATGCCGGCCGGCAGGGACAGCCCGCGCATTGTGTTGCGCTTGATCAGTTCACGGTCGATCGCGATGCTCAAGGCTTCACGCACGCGTTTGTCCTTGAACGGGTTCTTGCCCTTGACGTCCGAGTACTTGAGCTCGGGGCTGTGCATGTCGAGCGCCAGGTAGATCGTGCGCACCTCGTTGCCGTCGATGACCTTGAGTTTGGAGTCGCCACGGATCCGCGCGACGTCCTGGGTCGGCAGGTCGGTCAGCATGTCGAGCTCACCCGAGAGCAAGGCGGCCACTCGGGTCGGATCGGACTTGATCGGCGTGTAGATCACCTCGGTCACGTTTCCGCTGTGTTTGCCCCACCAGTTCTTGTTGATCGTCATCGTGATCTTCTGGTCGGGCTGCCAGCCGGTGATGCGGTAGGCGCCGGTGCCGTTGACATTGCGCGAGGCGAAGTTTTCTTCCTTGTTCTTGTAATCCTGCACATTGGTCGTGCCGTTCTTTTCCGACCAGGTCTTGCTCATCATCCGAAAGTCGATCAGGTTGCGCAGCAACATCGGATTGG
>CAZADK010000469.1:0-4064 GCA_964483855.1 uncultured Rhodoferax sp. | reverse complement strand
TTCACGCTGTCAACTAATCCGACATGTACCGGCTTCGTTTCTGTTGCGGCGCAGCCGGCACAATGGCGTCATGGGACGCTGGGGCAAACGCCTGTCATGGACGCTGCTGGTGCTCGCGCTCGGCGTGGGACTGGGGCTGTTCGCGCTGCAGCGCTGGGTCGCATCCGACGACTTCCGTGCCCGGGTAGAGACGCAGGCGGAAACCGCGCTAGGTGTGCCGGTCACGCTGGGCCGGCTGCACGTCGACCCCTGGCCCGTGCCGGCCGTTGCACTGGAAGCGGTGGTGGTGCAGACCCAACCCGCCTTGACTGTCCGGCGTATCGAACTGCGGCTGCAGCTGAGTGAGCTGCTGGCCGGCCGGCTGACGGTAGTCAGCTTGCTGGTAAATGGCGGCGACCTGCCGCAACCCGGTATCGACCAGTTGCTGCTGGCGGTTCGCAAAACAAGCGGTGCGGCGGCGGCCGGCAACCCGTCTGCTGGCGCGCAGACACCGGTGGAATCGTCAGATCTGCCTCTGCTGCTGATTCCGCGGCGGCTGACACTGGACGATGTGACCTGGCGCAATAACCGCGGCGAGGCCACGACCGTGGACGCGATCGCCACACTGGACGTGCTGGGGCTACCCGACGAACTGGAACTGCGCCTGCGTGCCGGTGCGTTCGAAGGCGCACGGTTCAAGGCCACGCGAAAGGCTCCTGGCTCACAAACCTCCGGAGATTTGATTTGGGACTTGCGGGTGCAACATGCCGGCGGGAGCATCACCGGTGTGTTGACGGTGCAGGACCCATCACGTGATGCGTCGACCTTATCCGTGCGCGGCCAGTTCGAAACCCGCAATCTGGAACTCAGCGCGCTGCGGCACGGCGCACCGGGGCCGCTCAGCGGGCGCTTGCGTGCCAGCACCACGCTGAGCGCCAAGGCCGCCAGTACAGCGGGGCTGGCCCAGGCGCTGGTGTCGCAAAGCACGTTCACGGTCGACGATGCGGTGGTCAAAGGCATCGATCTGGCCAAGGCGGTGCAGACGGTGGGCCTGAGCCGTGGGGGCCAGACAAGGCTCGACAACCTGTCAGGGCAGGTGACGACCCGCGGTCGGGCTCTTGTGCTCAGCAACCTGGCGGCCAGTTCCGGCGCGCTCAGCGCCGCCGGCGAGGTGGCGGTGACGCCGAATCGGAGCCTGTCCGGCCGCGTCAATGTGAATCTGGCTGAAAGTGTGGTGGGCAAGGCGGTGGGCGTGCCACTGGTGGTGGGTGGCACGCTCGATGCACCCACGGTCACGCTGACCCGTGGTGCAATGCTCGGCGCCGCCATCGGCACGCTGGTGATGCCGGGTGTGGGCACCGGTGCCGGTGCCTCATTCGGCGATGCGATCGGAGACAAGCTCAAGGGCCTGTTCGGAAAGTGAGTACCTGCCCTCGTTTTTGCATCGCGGTTTGCGGCAGTGTGCGCAGCGACTCTGATGGAGCCGGTACTGGTGCGTAGCGGCGCGATCGGACGGCGGCAACCGGCGCTCATGGCAACTGGCGGTTATGCCCTGAGCAACCCGGCCCGGCGTCACCCGCGCGGACGTAAACAACTACAGCGCGCGGCAAAGCGGAGTTAGGCACGCTCAGTCGCATCCGGCTGCGATTGCCTTTGACCCCCCCCAGGAAATGACTGCGTCATTTCCGCCCCCAGGGGTCAAGCAAAGTGGCAAAGCCACATTTGCTTGAGGCGGCCAGGCGCAAGATGGGGCGTTAGAAGTCGGCGCGCAGCGTCAGGTGCCAGCCGCGGTCCTGCAGTGACTGGCTGGGGTTGACGACATTGCGTCCGGAAAACGTCTGCGCCCAGTAGATTTCACCATGCAGGCCGGGACGCGGGTCCCAGCGCAGTCCCACGCCGGCGCTGCTGAGCCGTTGCGGCGCGTCGGTGGCGCGGGTCTTGTACCAGGCGCCGCCCAGATCGATGAACGGCGCCACTTGCAGGATCGCCGCGCCGTCCGCGTTGCGCATGACTGGCACCCGCACTTCCACCGAGGTGGCAAAACCCTGGTCGCGCACCAGCTGGTTGCTGCGAAAACCGCGCACCGTGCGGATGCCACCCACCGCAAACTGTTCCATCGGCAGCAGCGGCTTGTTCGTCAACTGGGTGTCGAGCCGGAACACCAGCTGGTTGTCGGTCTCGCCCAACCGCCGTGCATGCTGGAACTGCCCCAGCCAGGCCAGGAACTTGCCATTGGGCACGTTGTTGCCCTGGTCGGTGGCGCCGAAGGCGCCGGTGCCCAGGCTGAAGGTCGAGCGGACCGCCGTGACCTGGCTGCTGTCGCGCCCGACATAGTCCTGCACGAAACGCAGCACGCTGACCTTGCTCTTGCCGTCAGGCTCCACGCCCGGCGAGAACGCGAAACCGGTGCCCAGCAGTTCCGATTCGCTCTGGCGCACGTCCAGGCCGGCAATCAGGTTGAACTGCTCGCGTGCGGTGCGTATCACCGGGTAACTCAGCCGCAGGCCGATCGTGCTGGATTTGGACTGGATGTCGAGTACGTTGAGCGGGCGCTCGACCACCTTGGCCCGCGACATGTCGGCGAAGATTTCCAGCGTCGTGTCGTTGGTCGCGATCGGTATGCCATAGGAAGCAGATGCCTTGCGGTAGCCGGACGCGGCGGCCAGCTCCCAGCCCAGGATGTCGCCCCGTCCGGAGGGGCTGTACCACTGGCCGCGCAGCCCGGCCCGTGCTTCGCCCAGGCTCGGCGACACATCGTTATCCAGCGTGGCCGATATCTGGCTGCGCGGACCTTCCTGGATCCTGGCATTCAGGCGGGCTTCGCCCGGCCGTTCGCCGGGCGAGAGTTCCGCATTGATCCGTTCGACGAACGGTCCCTGCAGCAGGATCTGCAGGCGATCCTGCAGGGCGTTGACGTTCAGCGGCGCGGCACCGCCGAGCGCCAGCCGGTCGGCGATGTAGTCGCCTTGCATGCGCTCGTTGCCGGTCACCGTGATGCCGCTCAGGCGGCCCTCGACGATGCGGTATTCGACGACGCCGTCCACCACCTGCTGGTCGGGCAGCAGCGCACCGGAGTTGATGTAGCCGGCGTTGACGTATTTGAGCGTCAGGGCCTGGCGCAAGGCTGCCAGGTCTTCCTGGGTGACGTCGCGGCCCACATAGGGCGCGGTGACCTCCTCGAGGGCCTGCGCGCTGAACACGGTGCTGCCCGTGACCCGGACCTCGCGCACCCGGATCCGTGGCAGGTTGCTCGAGCGCCGCGTGGCATCGGGTGCCAACCCTGGCGTCGGTGCCTGCAATTGCGGGGCAGGGCGGCTGGGCTGCACCAGCGGGGGTGGCTGCTGGTCCCGGCCCGGCAGCACCGGCGGTCCGACGTCCTGTGTCTGCGCGATGGCCGGCCCGGACAACAGGGCGATTGCCAGGGTCAGGCTGGAACGTTGCATCGGCCGTCCTTGCGCGGGAGTTCGGGAAGCAGTGGTAGACGGTGTGGTTTGCGACGAGGGTCGGATCATGGTGCGCAGCCTGCGATCTGCAGCGATGCCATCGTCGCGAATGTGGAGCGGGCCGGCATGGCAGGGCCGGGCGAATCCACGCCCGACGAAGCCACGGCGGTGATGCGGCCCAGCCCGCCGAGGTCCATGCTGGGCAGGTAACCGTCCGGGTCCGGTGGCAAGCCACCGCGTCCGACTTCGACCAGGCTGGACAAGCCGGCCCGCGCGGCGCTGCAACCGGCTCGCATCAGGCTGGAAGCATCGAGGTAGGCGGCAGCCAGAACGGCCAGGCCCGCGCTGACATCGGTGTCGGGTGCGTCGATGTTCACCGCGCCGTCGATGCCCAGCGCCGACGAGGCCGAGATGATGGTGGCCGGATCAGCGATCAACTGGCCTGCGATGATTTTGATGTTGCCGCCCGGGCCTCCGAACGCGTTGGCAATGATCTGGCTGTCTTGCAGCAGCACGAACTGCGGGTCGATGAAGATGTTGCCGCCGCCGCCGACTCCGCTTTCGACCGAGGTGGTGATCTGGCTGCCCGCCAGGCGGATCAGCCGGGGCGCCAGGACCTCGATGTTGCCGCCGTCCGACGTC
>CAZADK010000468.1:0-4071 GCA_964483855.1 uncultured Rhodoferax sp. | reverse complement strand
CCTCCGCCCTGCGGGCTGCGGTGCGAGCGCCTTGGGAGCGGCCCGGCGGCGCTCATGCCACTGGCCTTTCGCGCGCCGGCATGACGGCCAGGATGTCGTGGCTCACGGTGTGGCGGCGCACCACCAGCCAGCGCCGGCAGGCCAGGGTGTGTTGCCAGAATTCCAGATGTTCACCCTTGGGGTTGTCGCGCAGGTAGACCGCCTCGACCCAGGCGTCGTGGTGCTCGGCGTCCAGCGGCGGATAGGTCTTGGTGGCGTCGCCGAAGTAGCTGAACTCGTCGTGGTCGCGTTCGCCGCAGTAGGGGCAGGTGATTCGGAGCATGGCGCGGGACAGCTATTGCAGATGGTTGTAGGGGCCGTAACCGGCTTCGTCGATATACCGCCCCTTGGCGAAGCGGTCCATCGTGAAGCCGGCATTGAGCGCATGCGGCTGGTCGTTGGCAATGGTGTGCGCAAAACACCAGCCGGAGGCGGGTGTGGCCTTGAAGCCGCCATAACACCAGCCGCCGTTGAGGTACAGGCCGGGCACGGGCGTGGTCGTGATGAACGGGCTGCCATCGGGCGTCATGTCCATGATGCCGCCCCAATGCCGCAGCAGGCGCAGGCGCGATGCGAACGGGATCAGGCTGGCCAGGCCCTGCGTGGTCTCGGCGATGTTGGGCAGGTTGCCGCGCTGTGCGTAACTGTTGTAACGGTCGATATGTCCGCCGAACACCAGCCCGCCCTTGTCGGACTGCGAGACGTAGAAATAAGTTGCCGACCAGACCACTACGTGGTGCACCACCGGCTTGATCGACTCGGTGACAAAGGCCTGCAGCACATGGCTCTCGATCGGCAGCCGCAAGCCGGCCTTTTGCGCCAGCACCGAGGTATGGCCGGCCACTGCCACTGCCGTCTTGCCGGCGCCGATGTCGCCGCGTGTGGTCTTGACACCGACGATGCGTTCGCCCGACCACAGGTAGTCGAGCACCTCGCAGTTCTGGATGATGTCCACGCCCAGGATGTCGGCCGCGCGCGCGTAACCCCAGGCCACCGCATCGTGGCGCGCCGTGCCGGCGTCGGGCTGCAACATGCCGCCGTAGATCGGGAACCGCGCCTGCGACGAAAAGTCGAGGTAGGGCGCCTCCTTGCGCACCTCGTCGCGGGTCAGGATCTCGGCGCGGATGCCATTGAGCCGCATCGTGTTGGCGCGCCGCACCAGGCCATCGAGCGCCGCCTGCGAGCAGGCGGCGAACAAATAGCCACGCGGCGAGAACATCACGTTGTAGTTCAGGTCCTGCGACAGGTCGCGCCACAGGGACATCGAATGCTCGTAGAACCCGGTGTTCTCCTGCATCATGTAGTTGGATCGCACGATGGTGGTGTTGCGACCCACGTTGCCCGATCCGATGTAACCCTTTTCCAGCACCGCGACATTGCGCATGCCGTGGTTGCGTGCCAGGTAATAGGCGGTGGCCAGCCCATGACCGCCGCCGCCGATGATGACCGCGTCGTAGATCTTTTTCGGCTTTGGGTCGCGCCAGGCGCGCTCCCACGCCTGGTGGCCGCCCAGGGCGTTCTTGAACAGCGACCAGGCCGAATACCGCTGGGCCATGCCTACATCCTCATGCGTTGGGCTTGCGGGTCGAACGGGGGTTCGGACTGCAGCCGTGCGGCAAAACGTTCACCGAGGATCTCGATTTCCATGTGCATGCCCGGCTTGACCAGCTCCGTGGGAATATACCCCTGCGCCAGCGACTGATCGACCCAGTGGCCGTAACCGCCGGAGGTGACCCACCCCACGACCTTGCCGTCGACCCAGATCGGCTCGTCACCCATGACGTCGGTATCGACCGCATCGACGACCATGCATACGCGGGTGCGTTTCGGCCCGTCCTGCTTTTCCTTGAGAGCCGCAGCCTTGCCGACGAAGTCCGGCTTGTCGAGCTTGACGAAACGGTCCAGGCCAGCCTCGAAGGGCCCGTAGATGGGACGGAACTCGCGGAACCAGGTGCCGAAATGTTTCTCCAGCCGCAGGCACAACAGGGCCCGCATGCCGAAGTTCTTCAGGCCCAGGTCGGCGCCGGCATCCAGGATGCTCTGGTACAAGCGCCGCTGGTTCTCCGGTGCAACCCAGATTTCGTAGCCCAGGTCGCCGGTGTAGGTCACGCGGTTGACCCTGGCGCGCACGGTGGCCACTTCCATCTCGCGGTAGTCCATGAACTTGAAGGCGGCGTTCGACACATCATCGTCGGTCAGGCGCTGCAGCAGTTCACGCGCCTTCGGGCCGGCGATCGACAGGCCGATGAGTTTCATGCCCAGAGCCTCGATGCGTACCGAGCCGTCCCGGGGCAGGTGCTGTTCGAACCAGCGCATGTGGTAGACCTGTGCCTGGCTCGAGCCCCACATCATGAAGCGGCCCTCTGCGGCCTTGGCGACCGTGAAGTCGCCGATGATCTTGCCCTGCGGGTTGAGCATGGGCGTGAGCATGATGCGGCCCAGCTTGGGCATGGTGTTGGTCATCATCTGCAACAGCCAGTCTTCGGCGCCGCTGCCGGTGATCTCGTACTTGGCAAAGTTCGCGATCTCGGTCACGCCCACCGCCTCGCGCACCGCCCGGCATTCGGCCTTGATCGGCTCGAAATCGTTGGAGCGGCGGAACGACACGATGTCCTTCGCCTCGGCGCCCGCGGGTGCAAACCACAACGGTGTCTCCATGCCCCAGGAGTCGCCCATGACCGCGCCCTGGGCGAGCATCGTGTCGTACAGCGGGGTAGTCTGCAACGGCCGCGCCGCTGGCAGCTCCTCGTTCGGGAACCGGATGCTGAAACGGCGTGCATAGTTCTCGCGCACCTTGGCGTTGGTATAGGTTCGCGTCGCCCAGTCGCCGTATCGGGCAACGTCCATGCCCCAGATATCGAAGCCGGGATCGCCATCGACCATCCAGTTCGACAGCGCCAGGCCGACGCCACCGCCCTGGCTGAAGCCGGCCATGACGCCGCAGGCGGACCAGAAGTTGGTGCGCCCACGCACCGGCCCGACCAGCGGGTTACCGTCCGGGGCAAAGGTAAACGGCCCGTTGATGACGCGCTTGATGCCGACGTTCTCGAGTTTGGGGAAGTGCCGGAACGCCACTTCCAGCGACGGCGCGATGCGGTCCAGGTCGGGCTGCAGCAGTTCCTGGCCAAAGCTCCAGGGGGTTTCCTTCGGCGACCACGGCACGCAGGCTTTCTCATAGGCGCCGAGCACGATGCCCTTGCCTTCCTGGCGCAGGTAACACTCGGCACCGAAGTCGATCACATGGCCGATCTCCTTGCCTGCTTCCTTGTTGTAGGCCACGACATCCGGGATTTCGTCGGTCACCAGGTACATGTGCTCCATCGCCAGCACCGGCAACTCGATGCCGACCATGCGGCCGACCTCGCGCGCCCACAGCCCGCCCGCGTTGACCACGTGTTCGCACTCGACCACACCCTTGTTGGTGATGACCCGCCAAGTCCCGTCGGGCTTCTGCTCCAGCGCGTCGACCTTGGTCTGGATCTCGATGGTTGCGCCGCCGAGCCGGGCCGCCTTGGCGTAGGCGTAGGTGGTGCCGGACGGGTCAAGATGGCCTTCGTTCGGATCGAGCAGGGCGCCGATGAAGTGCTGTTCATCGATGAACGGGAAGTAGTTCTTGGCCTCCGTCACCGAGATGATCTCGGTGGCCATGCCGAGGTAACGGCCCTTGGCCACCGTGGTCTTGAGAAACTCCATCCGCTGGGGCGTATCGGCCAGCATGATGCCGGCCGAAAGGTGCAGCCCGCAAGACTGGCCGGAAATTTTCTCCAGTTCCTTGTACAGGCCCACGGTGTAACTCTGCAGCATGGCCACGTTCGGGTCGCCGTTGAGCGTGTGGAAACCACCGGCTGCATGCCAGGTGGACCCCGAGGTGAGCTGGTCGCGCTCGAGCAGCATCACGTCTTTCCAACCCTTCTTGGTCAGGTGGTACAGGACGGAACATCCCACCACGCCGCCGCCGATCACGACTACCTGTGCGGTTGATTTCACTGTGCTGATTCCTTGCCGTGCTGTGATTCCATTACTGTTCTCATC
>CAZADK010000467.1:0-4078 GCA_964483855.1 uncultured Rhodoferax sp. | reverse complement strand
GATATCGAAGTCCTCGGCCGCGCGCGGCCCCATGTAGGTGGTGTGGGGTTCGATCGCCATCGTGTAGGCGTTCATGAACGCCTGGAATGCATCGGCACTGGTGATCTTGCTCAGGCGCTTGATGGCGTTGTCATATCGCTTGTCGAGGATCCGGGCGATGCCCGGGTCATCCGTGCCGGCCAGCTTGAGACGGAGCCAGTCGTTCTTCACGCGCTTGCGCCAAAGGTCTTGCAGCTGTGCCTCGTTGGCCGGCCAGGCCTGGTCCTTGCGGTTTATCAGCAGGGTTTCGTCGCGCTGGAAATCGAAACCCGCGCGCAGCAGGCTGCGGGCGTAGACCAGGCGCTCGGTCGCGCGGCATTCGTACAGGTTGAAGATCTCGAAGGGTGCGCGCAGGTCTTCGGTGAGGATGGCATCGTCCAGCCGGGTGCGCTCGGCACCGAGACGGTCGATATCGGCCTGCAGGAAGTAGAGCTTTTCGGCGTCGAGCGCTTTCAGGTACTGGTCGAACATCCGGCTTGACAATGCATCGTCGAGTGGGGTCGGCTTGTAGTGGAATCGCGTCAGCAGTTCGGCGGCCAGGCGGGCTGCCTTGGCCTCTTGCACTGCTGGCTTGAGTGCGGTCGGACACGATGTCTGCGCACTGACCGTGGCGGCCTGCAAGGCCATCACCAGGCCCAGCACGAGCCAGAGCAGTTTTTGTTTCATTCCAACTCCTTGCGGGTCGAACGGCCCCGCACAACCAATTCCAGCTAGACGATCGACCGATTGACCGGATCAGGCGCCAGTGGCGTCTGCTGTTGCTGCGCAGGTTAGCACCAAGGCGCGACCCTCAACGCTTGCAGGTCTTGTTGCGTCGATTCCGCACTGGGGTGGATCGGAGCTGGCTTCTGGCGGCCATAAAGTTGGCGCGCCCTTTTCCCGGTGTTTGGAAAAAGATGCGGAAAAAGATGCGTTGACACCTATATCGATAAAGTCAATAATTTGACGCAACTCTTGTTGACGCCATCCGACGCATGAATATCGCCGCGCTCGAAACGATACGGTCTGCCGACAACGACAACTTGTTGTGGTTGATCGTCGAGACCGATGCCGGCATTTGCGGCCTGGGAGAGGCTTTTTTCGCGCCGGGCGCGGTCGAAGTCTTTCTGCATGACGTGGTCGCGCCGCTGGTGTTGGGGCGGGACGCCACGCGTATCGGGGCCATCAATCGCGAGTTGGTGCGTTACCCGGTGGGTTACGCCTCTTCGGGCGTGGAAATGCGCGCCGCCGCCGCGCTCGACATCGCGCTGTGGGACTGCCTGGGACAAAAGGCCGGCCTGCCGCTGCACGCCTTGCTGGGGGGGCGTGCCCGCGACACGATCCGCATCTACAACACCTGTGCCGGCCCGCACTACGTCACCAAGGCACGCTCGCACAATGTCGATGCCTGGTTCGGCCGCGACCGGCAATTGCAGGCGCTCGATGATCTGCACGCCTTCGAAAACGAACCCGAACGTCTGGCGCGTGAACTGCTGGACGAAGGCGTCACCGGCATGAAGATCTGGCCTTTTGACCGGGCCGCGTTTGCCAACGGCGGGGTGGGCGTCACCACCGCCCAGGTTCAGGAAGGCGTGCGGGTGTTTCAGCGGATTCGCGCCGCGGTCGGCGCCGAGATGGACCTGATGGTCGAAATGCACGGTTTGTGGGATCTCACCAGCGCCAGGCAGATCATCCGGGCGGTGGAATCCGTCGATCCCCTGTGGATCGAAGACCCGGTGCGCATGGACGACACCGAGGCACTGCGTGCGTTGGCTCGATTCACCCGCGTGCCGCTGCTGGTGTCCGAGACCCTGGCGCCGGCTGCATCCTATGCATCGCTGTTACGTTCGGGCGCCCCTGGCATCGTGTGTTTCGACCCGGGATGGTGCGGCGGCGTCACGCAGGCGCGAGCCATCTGCGACATGGCGGCTGCCGCCCAACTGCCGGTCGCCGCGCATGACTGCACCGGCCCGATCGGTTATGTGGCTGGCACGCACCTGTCGTTCTGGGCGCCCACGGCGATGATCCAGGAAACCGTGCGCGCCTATCTGCGCGGCTGGTACGCCGACGTCGTCACCGAATTGCCGCCGATTCAGCGTGGGCGCATGGCTCCATTGGACGGTCCGGGCCTGGGCACGTGCCTGAAGCCGTCATTTTTGTCGTCGCCAGGCATCTCGCGGCGACGCAGTGTCGCAGGTCCGCGACATCCTTGATGGCACCGAACACCAGCCGCGCGACGTGCCCGCCGACATGACCATCGCCCAGATGCTGCTCCATGTGCAGCGCCGGGCCAACCAGAAAGGACGCCCTCAATGACCCATGACACCACTGCGCCCGGCCGCGCGTCCGTCTACAGCCTGGCCGACATCCGGTCCACGCTTTTCTCGTCGGTGCTGTCGGACTGCCTGGACCAGTGCGGCGTGACCAAGCAGGCCCTGCCCGCGCGTATCCGCCCGCTCGACATCGCCAGCGTGATGGTCGGGCGGGCACGCACGGCGGCCTTCATGGAGGTCTATCACGTCGCCGACGGTGTCAACCCGTACGAGTTGGAGATCGCGCTGATCGACAGCCTGCAGCCAGGGGAGATTCCCGTGTTTGCCTGCTCGAATCCCGCTCGCGTGGCCCCATGGGGCGAACTCCTGTCCACCGCGGCGCAGGTTCGCGGTGCGGTGGGTGCGCTGATGGATGGCTGCGTGCGCGATATCAAGCCCACCATGGCCATGGGTTTTCCAGTGTTCCATGGCGGTATTGCTCCGCTGGACTCCAAGGGTCGCGGCAAGATCATGGCGCTCGATGTCCCGATCGAATGTGCAGGTGTGCCGGTGGCGCACGGCGATCTGATCTTCGGCGACGCCGACGGCGTGGTCGTGGTGCCGCAGTCGGTGGAGAAGCAGGTGCTGGACATGGCCTTCGACAAGGTCAAGGGCGAGCGCAGCACCCTGGCGGACCTGCGCCGGGGCGACAAACTGGCCGACGTGTTCGCGCGGTACGGCATTCTTTGATCAAGGAGCGAATTGCATGATTGTCGATTGCCACGTCAATGTTTACGAGGATGCGCAGATCCTTCCGCTGCATCTGGAAGTCACCCGCTTTGCCCGCGCCGAGGCGGTGGAGTTGCCCAGCAATCCGGACATCGTCTGCGATGCCATGCGCGACGTGGACAAGGCCATCGTGTTCTCGCTGCGTTACGGCGACTCGATCGGCATCGACGGTGACGACGAGGTGACTGCGCGCCTGGTGGCCCGCGACCCTGGCAAGTTCATCGGTTTTGCCTGCCTCGATCCGCGCATGCCCAACTGCATGGATCTGCTGGTTCACGCCATCGAAGACCTCAAGCTCAAGGGTGTCAAGTTCGGGCCGATCTACAACGGCGTGTCGCTGCTCGACCCGCGGCTAGAGCCGGTCTACCGGTATCTGGTCCGGCACAACCTGCCGCTGACCATGCACATGGGCACCACCTACGGCGCCAATGCGCCGATCCAATACGGGCGCCCGCTGGACGTGGACACCATTGCCAACCGCCATCCCGATCTCAAGATGGTCATGGCCCACATGGCTCATCCCTGGTATGAGGAGTGCATCGTGGTGGCGCGCAAGAACCCGAACGTCTACTGCGAGGTGTCGGCCTTGTATTACCGACCCTGGCAATTCTGGAACATTCTCGTCTGCGCGCAGGAATACACGATCGCCCATCGCAACAAGATCTTCTGGGGCACCGATTTCCCGTTCACGACGGTGGCCGACTCTATCGCCGGCCTGCGCAACGTCAACGCCATCATCGCCGACTCGGGGCTGCCCCGCGTGAGCCAGGAGACGATCGAGCAGATCCTGCATTCCGATCCGACCACCCACTGGTGGCACGGTGGTCTTTCGTCCGCAAGCTGATCATGGCCGACGACGACACGACCGGCCGCAACCCCAAGCGTCCGAACGGCTTGCGCAGCGACGAGTGGTTCGCGCGCCAGGATTCCTATGGCTTCATCTACCGTAGCTGGATGAAGAACCAGGGCCATGCCGCGCGCATGTTCGATGGCAAGCCGGTCATCGGCATCTGCAACAC
>CAZADK010000466.1:0-4091 GCA_964483855.1 uncultured Rhodoferax sp. | reverse complement strand
ATGTACCTGGGCAAGATCGTCGAGATCGCCGACAAGCGCAGCCTGTACCGGGCGCCGGTACACCCGTACACGCGGGCGCTGATCGCATCGATACCGGTGGCCCATCCGCGCCTGCGTCAACCGCGCATCCGCCTGGCGGGCGACATGCCGAGCGCGTTGGCGCCACCGGCCGGTTGCGCCTTTCACACCCGGTGCCCGCATGCCACCGACCTGTGCCGCACCCAGGAGCCGGTGCTGCGCGCCCAAGACGACAACCGCCAGGTCGCCTGCCACTATGCTGAAAAATTCGTGCCAGCGTCGGCTCCCAAACCCGCTGCATCCATGTGAGGACACGCCAAGCCATGCGTATCACTGCCGTCGATCCGATCCTGCTCAAGGGCAGGGAGACTTACCATGCCTCGGCCAGTGCGAGCGAAGCCACCGACAACGGTGACTGGCAATTGATCATCAAGGTGTCCACGGACGAAGGCCTCACCGGTTGGGCTGACGTGGAGACACTGGGGCCGGCGGCGGTGGCCATCATTGCCGGTCAGGGCATGTCCATCCTGGGCTTTCGCACTCTGGGCGAACTGCTGCTGGGCGAGAACCCGCTCGATACCGATCGCCTGTGGGACAAGCTCTACATCGGCAGCGCGTATTACGGACGCCGCGGTATTGCGATGCAGTGCATCTCGGCGATCGACAACGCCTTGTGGTCGATCCGCTCGCAGGCCAGCGGCATGGCGTTGGCCACGCTGCTGGGGGGGCGCAGGCGCGACAGTGTGCTGGCCTATGCATCGACCCTGTTTCGCGAAACGCCCGAAGGCATGGCGGATGCGGCACGGGCCTATGTGGAGCGTGGCTTTCACGCCGTCAAATTCGGCTGGGGCGTGTTCGGGCAGGACCCCGGCCGCGACCGCGAACTGGTGGCTGCCGCACGCGATGCCCTGGGCCCCGACCGCCACCTGCTGGTGGACCCGGGCTGGTATCCGGCGGGCTGGTCGCGGCCCGGCCCGATGCGCAGCCTGCGCGAGAACATTGCGCTGTGCGAATGGCTGGCCGAGTACCGCGTGGGCTGGGTCGAGGATTTCATCCACCCCGAGAATTTTTCCGAGTACGCCGCGGTGCGCGCTGCCAGCCCGGTGCCGGTGGCCGCCGGCGAGCAGCTGGCGACCCACTGGGAGTTCGAGCGTTTCATCGACGCTGGTTGCGTCGACATCATCCAGCCGGACCTGTCGCGTTGCGGTGGTCTGACGGTTGCCAGGCGGGTGGCGCAGATGGCGGAGGCCGCCGGCATCGAACTGGTGCCCCATTCCTGGCTGACGCACCTGCTCACCGCCTATTCGCTGCAATTCATCGCCACGTTGCCGCGTGCGCGTTTCGTGGAGTTCAACGTGTCGCAAAGCACCTTGACGCGCGGCATCGCGCCGGCCCGCTTTGCGTTGCAGGCCGACGGAACCATCGCCATTCCCGACGATATCGACATGGGCGTTCAGGTGGACGAGGCATTCATCGCCGCCCACCGCGTCAATTGATCATTTCCAACCGAAAAAGCCGAGGTCCACCATGGATCGCCTGATCTACCGCCCCCATGAACTCGACCTGGAGAGCCCAGGCCGGCGCGACTACTGGGTCGCGCTGGAGCATGACTCGATCTGGGGCGACCACCTGATCCCGTTGACGGTCATGGTCGGCGCCCGGGCACGGCCAGGCGAGGGGCTGGTCGTGTTCGGCTCCAACCACGGCAACGAATACGAGGGGCCGATGATCGTGCGCCGAATCATGCGCGAGCTGGACCCGGCCGACGTGCAGGGGCGCATCATCCTGGTGCCAGTGCTCAATGTCGCGGCATTTCGCGCCGGCGCGCGTGATTCGGCGCTGGATGACCATGTCAATCTCAATCGTGCCTTCGTCGATGGCGCGGGTGTGTTGCCCGCGATCAAGGGCATCACCCACCGCATTGCTGCGTTCGTGCGCGCCAGGATCTGGCAGCACGTACACGTGGTGCTGGACCTGCACGCCGGTGGCCAGGTGGCCCGGTTCCTGCCGCTTACCAGTTTTCACCCGGTGGACGATCCGGTGTTGTCGCGCCGCATCGAAGACACGGCGCGTTGGTTCGGCACGCCGCTGGTCATCACCTACCAGAATGAAACGCCGGGGCTGCTCACCAGTGAGGCGGAACGCCTGGGCAAGATCACGGTCGGTTGCGAACTCGGTTGGGGTGGTGCTGTCAGCGCGGCGGGAGTGCGTTATGGCTGCCATGGCGTGCGCGCTGCTGCGATCCAGCACGGACAGTTGCGCGGCGATATCACGCCGATTGCCCATCACGCCGATGGCACCCAGGTGCGTGCCGAGATGATCGATCGCGCCTGCTTCACCGTGGCGCCGTTTGCCGGCCACTACGAGCCGCTGCAGGAATGTGGCGCCCGGGTCCGGCAGGGAGACATCGTGGCCTTGCTGCATGATTTCGACCGTTTCGATCTCGACGCGTGGCCGGTGCGCGCCGGTGTGGACGGTATCGTCATCGCGCAGGCCTGGGGCGCGCCGGTGTTGCAGGGGCAACATGTGCTGGTGACCGGGCGCATCGCGCCATAAGGTGGCAAGCGGGACTTCGCTGGATGATCTTGCGTGTTTGGCTGTGCGATCGTCGTCGAGTCCGGATGTATCCAGAAATGGGGACGAACGGCGCTGACGACTGGGTGCGCAAGCCCGGGCACTTGACCGCGCGGGACCCCGCGCGGGGCCCCGCGCGCCGCAACGGGGCACACGGTTACAAGGAAGACGCGATCGACTGCAGCCGCTCTCCGAGCCACGACATCGATTCGACACTGCTGTAGACCATGACGAACACCACTGCAGCGGCAACCAGAACCATGTGCACGACGAATGAGACCGGCACACTGCTGTAACGCTGGTTCTCGTCGCCCCGCACACCCGTGCCTGGGTCCGCGCCGGAACCCGGTGCGCGCGCATCGGTGTCTGCGATATTGCCGACCCATTGGCAGGCGAAGTTCTCGCAGCGGTAACGCTTGACCGGCACGATCAGGCTGTGCAGGCGGTCCACAAGGCGGCGCTGCTCGCGCACCGGCGTGGCCCCACAATTCGGGCAATCGACGCCGGTCACCGGGCCGTACGCGATCGGCCCCAGGCTCTTTGAAATGTCAGGCATATCGCACTCCTTCCAGCGTGGTGCGCAGGGCCGACGGCGCTGCGGCTACGTCTGCAGTCTATGCAGGGATCCGGCGCGGGTCTGTGCGATGACGAACTTAGCGGCGGGGGTGATCCGGCTTCAGCTGCGGTATCACCACAGCGGCGGCCCAGCCACCGACTACGGGTGTTGCAGCCCGTCAGTCACGGCGCCAGAACAGGCCCATCAGCGGCTTGACGCTGGTGCCGTGCAGCAGGATCGACAATGTGACGACGATCAAGGTCAGCTGCACCAGGATCAAGGCCAGGGGTTCGGGCAAGCCGTGTTCGATCGCATACATCAGGTAGTACAGGGAGCCGATGCCTCGCACGCCGAACCAGCCCACCATGCCCTGCACGCGCAACGGGGTGCGCGGTCCCCACAGGGCAACAAACACGCTGAGTGGCCGTGCGACGAAAAACAGGAACAGCGCCAGCGTCACCGCCTGCCAGCTCCACGAGTCCAGGAACAGGGAACCGCCGACCAGCAGCACCAGCACCACCTCGGACAAACGCTCGAGGTGTTCCTTGAACACCAGCGAACCGGCGCTGACCATGGTGTTTTCCAGCAGGTCCGACTCCGGGTTCTGGCTTGCCGATGCCGCATCCGATGATGGCGGCAACTCGATCTGGCGTTGTTCCCGCGTGAGCCGCAGCTCAGTCTGGCGCAAGGCCACGGCGGCGAAAAACACCGCCAGGAATCCCCAGGTGTGCAGCATCAACGCGATGCCGTATACGACCCCGATCAGTCCGAGCCCGAGAAAGTCGTCCAGCAACTTGTGCTTGAGCGGCACTCCCCGCAACTTGCCTCCGACCCGCGCCAGCGCAGCGCCTGCCGCAACGCCGATGGCGATGCCGCCGACGGTGGCCCAGAGCACGTCGACGAGGATCCAGCGCAGCCCAAAATCGCCCAGGTCGTCCAGCCC
>CAZADK010000465.1:0-4099 GCA_964483855.1 uncultured Rhodoferax sp. | reverse complement strand
GATCTGCGCCACCAGCGCATCGCCCACCGCCAGCAGGATGTAGGTGTCGGCCGCCTGTCCGGCGCTCAGGCCGTGCTGCAGCATGCCAACGGCGAATCCGCCGATCAGGTTGATCAGCAGGATCAGGATGCCGGCCACCGCGTCGCCCCGCACGAACTTGGAGGCGCCGTCCATGGAGCCGAAGAAATCGGCCTCTTCGGACACTTCCGCCCGCCGGCGCCTGGCCTCTTTTTCGTCGATGGTGCCGGCGTTCAGGTCGGCGTCCACCGCCATCTGCTTGCCCGGCATCGCGTCGAGCGCAAAGCGTGCCGAGACCTCGGCGATCCGTTCGGCGCCCTTGGTGATGACAACGAAGTTGATCACCACCAGGATCAGGAACACGATCAGACCGACCGCGAAGTTGCCGCCGATCAGGAAGTGGCCGAAGGCCTCGATCACGGCGCCGGCCGCGCCTGGACCGGTGTGGCCCTCCATCAGCACGACCCGTGTCGACGCCACGTTCAGCGACAGGCGCATCAGCGTGGTCAAGAGCAGCACGGCGGGGAAGGCGGCGAAGTCCAGCGGCCGCAGCATGTAGGCAGCCACCATCATCACCATCAGCGCGATCGCGATATTGATCGTGAAGAACACGTCCAGCAGCATCGCTGGCAATGGCAGCACCATCATGGCCAGCACCGCGATGATCAGCATTGGCGCAGCCGCGCCCTTGGCGAAGGCCGCGTAAGGGCCCAGCGTGCGCTGCAGCGTGCCCAGCATCGGGGTCATGGCCCGGCCGCCACCGCGCGGCGCAGCGGATCGAGTTCGGCAGGAACGTCCGGCTCGGGCGGATCACCCGGCATTGGCGCTTCGCCGCGCAACGCTGCCTTGAGCCGGTACACATAGGCCAGCACCTGCGCGACCGCGGTATACAGCGTGGTTGGAATGTCCTGGCCGATCTCGGCGTTGGCATACAGGGCCCGCGCCAGCATCGGCGACTGCAGCACCGGGATCGCGTTCGATCGGGCCAGGTCTCGGATACGCATGGCCAGCAGGTCCGCGCCCTTGGAGATCACCTGGGGCGCACTCATCGTCTTGTCGTCGTAGCGGATCGCGACCGCGTAATGCGTCGGGTTCATGACGACGAAGTCGGCCTTGGGCACGGACGAGACGCTGCCGCTCTGCGACAGTTCGCGCTGGCGCTGGCGCAGCCGGCCCTTGACGTGCGGGTTGCCGTCCGACTCCTTGTGTTCCTGCTTGAACTCCTGGTGCGACATCTTGAGCCGCGACTTGTGCAGGTACTTCTGCAGCGGGACATCGATGGCGGCCACGACCAGCATCAGCAGCAGCATGAAGCCCATGCCGACGGTCAACCAGTCGGCCATGTACTGCAACGCGGCCACCGAAGGCTGCATCACCAGCGAGGCCACCGGCTGTATCGTACGGGCAAGGTAAAAGATGCCGATGGTGGCCAGCACGATGACGACGGCCAGCATCTTGCCCACCTCGGCCAGCTTGTCCTTGGTGAACATGCGCCCGAAGCCTGCCAGCGGATTGATGCGGCTGAGGTCGGGCATGATCGGTTTGGTCGAGTTGACCCAGCCGCCGACCGCGATGTTGCTCAGCACCACGGCTGTGATCACGATGGAGGCAAAGACGACGCAACCCAACAGGCTGAACACGGACATGTCCTGCAGGCGGCTGAGCATGTCCCGCGGCTCGCGAACGGTGGCGGCGTCAAACGACAGTTGCTGCACCATGTGCAGCTGCAGCCGGTCGATCATCAAGGGGGCCAGCGCGAACAGTGCAACTGAACCGACACCGAGCACGGCCAGATGCGTCAGGTATTGGGACCGTGTAACCTGGCCGTCTTCGACCGCTTTGCGCAGCTTGCGCTCGGTGGCCGGCAGATTGCGGTCCTGGGAGTTCGATTCCATGGTGCGCGGGAAGTGGTGTTCCGCTGATTGTCATCAGCGCCCGCGCGAACTAAAGCCCGAAAAGCCGGGGCTTGACCGGTCACTTCGCCTGGCGCCACCAGTTACGCGCGCATGGGCGCATTTTCAGCTCGAATGCAGGCCCAGCTTCCTGAGGATGTAGACCACCTTTTCCTCGAGCACGGCCTTGGTGAATGGCTTGACCACGTAGCCGGCTGCGCCGAGTTGTGCCGCCAGCAGGATGTCTTCCTTGCGCGCCTCGGCGGTAACCATCAGCACCGGAATGTGCTTGAGGTGGGTGTCTTTCTTGATCTCGGCGAGCATCTGCAAGCCATTGACGTTGGGCATGTTGATGTCACACACGACGAAGTCGAACTTGCCGTTGCGCAGCTTCGTCAGTGCCGCCCGACCGTCCTCGGCCTCCTCGGTTTCGACAAAGCCGCTGTCCCTGAGCAAATTGCACACGATCCGCCGCATGGTCGAGAAGTCATCGACCACCAGGAAGCGCAGTTCAGACGCCATGAAGCGCAAAGTGTGTGTTCACGATCTGGAGTATCGCCGCAGCGATCGACCGCCTCGGGTTCAGCGGGCCGGCGCAGTGGCCGATGCCGGGGCTGCGGGCGCTGCAAGTTCGACCGGCGTGCGTTTGCCCCCGAGCAGGCGCTCTTCGGCCTCCTTGGTCATCACCAGGATGCTGATGCGGCGGTTGACCGGCGCGAACGGCTGGTCCGGCTCGAGCAGGCTGCTCGATGCCATGCCGGTGACCCGCGCCAGCTTGTCATCGGGCATGCCGGCGGCTACCAGTTCGCGGCGCGAGGCATTGGCTCGGTCGGAGGACAGTTCCCAGTTGCTGTAGCCGCGCTCGCCGCTGCCGTAAGGGCTGCGGTCGGTATGGCCGTCCAGGCTGATCTTGTTCTCGACCCCGTTCAGAGCCGAGCCGATTTCGCGCAGGATATCGCGCATGTAGACCTTCACCAGTGCGCTGCCGACGTCGAACATCGGTCGGCTCTGGTCGTCGACGATCTGGATCTGCAGTCCGTCTGGCGTGATTTCGAGCCGGATCTGGGCCTTGAACTCGGCCAGCTTGGGGTTGTTGGCGATCACCGAGCTGATCTTGTCGCTGAGCGCGGCCAGTTTGCGGGATTCCTGCTTGGCCAGTTCGGCTTTCACCGCGTCGGCGGCGGCCTTGCGCGCGATCGGATCGTTCGGGTCGTTGCTGCGGTTCTGCCCGCTGGTCTTGGTCAGGTCGCTACCGCCGCCCTGGATCACACTGTTGCTGGCACCGGCACCGCTGCCGCCGAGCATCGAGACCTTCAGCGGAGCAGAGAAATAATCCGACAAACCTTTCTTGTCGCCTTCGGAGGTGGAGCCCAGCAGCCACATCAGCAGGAAAAACGCCATCATGGCGGTCACGAAGTCGGCGTAGGCGATCTTCCAGGCGCCGCCGTGCACGACATGGCCGGCCTTCTTGACCCGCTTGACGATGATCGGTTGCAGCTTCTTGGCGTCGGTGGCCATGTCAGTACCGCCCGGCCGTCATGGGCGCCGCCGCGTCATTTCTTGCCGCGCACATGGGCTTCGAGTTCGACAAAGCTCGGGCGTTCGGTCGAGAACAGCACCTTGCGGCCGAACTCGATTGCGGTGGCCGGGTTGTAGCCCTGCATGCTGGCGAGCAAGGTGGTCTTGATGCACTGCAGTTCCTTGCTGGCGTCCTCGGACTTCTGCTCCAGCAGGCCGCCCAGTGGCTCGACCACCGCATAGGCCAGCAAGATGCCCAGGAAGGTTCCCACCAGCGCCGATGCGATCATGCCGCCCAGCACCGCCGGCGGTTGCCCGACCGAACCCATGGTGTTGACCACGCCCAGCACGGCGGCCACGATGCCGAACGCCGGCAGGCCGCCGGCCAGCCGGGCAATGGCCGCAATCGGCGCGTGCGCCTCCTGGTGATGGGTGTCGATCTCGCTGTCCATCAGCGACTCGATCTCGTGAGCGTTCAGGTTGCCCGAGACCATCATGCGCAGGTAGTCGGTCATGAACTCGACCACGTGGTGGTCGCCGCCCACGGTCGGGTACTTGTTGAAGATCTCGGATTCGCCCGGCGTCTCGACGTCCTTCTCGATCGCCATCAGGCCTTCCTTGCGGGCCTTTTGCAGGATGTCGTAGAGCAACGCCATCAGCTCCAGGTAGCG
>CAZADK010000464.1:0-4107 GCA_964483855.1 uncultured Rhodoferax sp. | reverse complement strand
GACCGGGCCCGGTACGTCAGTTCGAACGCGGCCGTGTTCGTGTCGCTGGCCGCCGGTTATGCGCTGGACGGGTTTGGCGGGGTCGACACGCTGATCAATATCGAGCGTGTTGCAGGTTCCCGATTTGCCGACACCTTGATCGGCGGCAATCCGGTCAATGGCTCTGGTGCCCTCGACGGCTTCGAGGGCTTCGATGGGCGCGGCGGCGACGACACCATCGACGGCGGCACTGGCTACGACAGGGCCGAATACGGCGCGGCGACCGAGGGCGTGCTGGTTCGGTTGGGCGGCACTGGCAACGGCAGCGCCTACGACGGCCAGGGTGGCGTAGACACACTGATCAGCATCGAGGCCGTTCGCGCCAGCCAATTCGCCGACCGCCTGTTCGGCAGCAACAGCGGCGCGTTCGAATCGTTTGAAGGGATGCAGGGCAACGACACCATCGACGGCATGGGGGGCACCGACCGCGTCGACTACGAGATGAGCCGGGCGGCGGTGACCGTCAACCTGCTCACCGGAATGGCGAGCGACGGCTACGGCGCCACGGATACCCTGATCAGCATCGAGGACGTTCGCGGCTCGACCTTCGGCGACACCATCATCGGCAATGCAGCCAACAACAAGCTGAACGGAAACGCCGGCAATGACACGTTGACCGGGGGCAGCGGCATCGACACCTTCGTATTGGCGACCGGCTCAACGGACACCATCACCGACTTCGCTACCGGCCCAGGTGGCGACCTGCTGGATCTGGCCGGCGTGATTGCCTTGTTCACCAACTACACCGGTGGCAGCAACCCTTTCTCGAGCGGCCACCTGCGGCTCGCGCAATCCGGACTCAATACACTGGTGCAGGCGGATATTGACGGTGTCGGCATCGGTGCCTTCGAGACCATTGGTGTGCTAAGCGGCGTTGCAAAAGCCGCCGTGGTTGCTGCCAACATCGTCGGCGGCTTCAGCCCGGGCAACAACCCAGCCGCAAGCGACTTCGATGGCGATGGCAAGAGCGACATCCTGTGGAGGAACACGGCAACGGGCGAGAACACGATCTGGAAGGCCGGTGTCAGCACCAACCCGCAAGCGGTGGTCCGCGAAGCCAACCTGGCCTGGCAAGTGGCCGGTGTGGGTGACTTCGCAGGCGACGGCCGTGCCGACATCCTGTGGCGCAACAGCACAACCGGGCAGAACTACCTGTACAAGGATGGCAACGCGGCCACCGGGCAGCTGCTGGGCACGGTGGCCGACCAGAATTGGAAGGTGGTGGGCATCGGCGACTTCGACGGTGACCGCAACAGCGACATCCTGTGGCGGAACACCAGCACCGGGGCCAACACGATCTGGAAGAGCGGCAACAGCGCCACGGTGCAGGCGGTGGCCACCGAGGCCAACCAGGCCTGGCAGGTAGCGGGGGTCGGTGACTTCGCGGGCGACGGCCGTGCCGACATCTTGTGGCGCAACAGCGCAACCGGTCAGAACTACCTGTACAAGGACGGCAACGCGGCCACGGGTCAGCTTCTGGGCACGGTGGCCGACCAGAATTGGAAGGTGGTGGGCCTCGGTGATTTCGATGGCGACGGCAAGAGCGACATCCTGTGGCGGAACACCAGCACCGGCGCCAACACGATCTGGAAGAGCGGCAACAGCGCCACGGTGCAGGCGGTGGCCACCGAGGCCAACCAGGCCTGGCAGGTGGTGCAGGTGGGAGACTTCGCAGGTGACGGCAAGGCCGACATTCTCTGGCGCAACAGCACAACGGGACAGAACTATTTGTACAAGGACGGCAACGCGGCCACGGGCCAGCTGCTGGGTACAGTTTCGGACTTGAACTGGAATGTCATCGATGGGCTGGAGACCGGCGACCTGCTCAATGGGGGCAATGGCGCCAACCGGCTGATTGGAACCATCAAGGCCGATGTGTTGTTTGGCGGCCTGGGCAACGACACGATGACCGGGGGCGCGGGCGCCGACCTGTTCCGCTACACCAATTCCAACCAGGGCGCGGACAGCATCACCGATTTCACGGCAAGCGTGGACAAGATCCAGGTTGTAGGCAGTGCCTTCGGCAGCCTGCCAGCCGGTGCGTTGCAGGCAGACAAACTGGTGGCCAATGGCAATCCGATGGCGAACCAGGCGGCGGCGCAGTTCCTGTACAACACCTCAAACGGCATGCTGGCCTTCGATGCGGACGGCACAGGTGGTGCGGTCGCGATCAATATCGTCACGCTACTGGGGCAACCACTCCTGTCAGCGGCAGATATCCAGGTGATCTGAGTTCGGCGCACCCGCCGGCGCGTGGCAGCCGTTGCGGGTGCAATCGCTGGCTGGCTGGCGGTTGACTACTGCCGGCGCAACCGGGTGTCAGTCAAACGCCCAGTTCGCCACCACCGAGTGTGGCGTGATGCTCAAGCGCATGCCTGATCGTCCCATCTGCTGGTCGCTGAGCATCGAGCCGATGGCATAACCAAGAAAGGCGCCCGCGACGGTGTCGGACAACCAGTGTTCGCGTTTTTGCACCCGCCCGAATGCCGTGGCCGCCGCAACGCCATAGAGCCAGGGCATGTCGTACTGCTGGGCGAACGGGGTCGCGAGCGCAAAGGCCACCGCCGTGTGGGCGGACGGGAAACCGGACTTGACCGACCCGCGGCCCGGTCCGTCAAAACTGGTGTTGCCCTGGCCCTGGTAGGGCCGTGCGCGCCCGGCCACGAAACGGGTTGCAAAGCTGGCACCCAGGCTGAAGGTGGCCGCCTTGATGGCCGTCTCGGCCGTGTCGGACGCGGCCTCGCCCGCGATGCCGGTATAGAGCAGCCCCGCACCCGCGGCGAGCGCATAGGGCATCAGGTTGGACGCATCACCCAGGCGTTTGGCATTGCCCCCCGGGTGCTTGAGCGCCCATCGATCGACCTGCTTGTCGAGCAGGCTGCTCGCGAGCACCGCACCACCGGCCCACAGCCAGGTCGATGCGGGCACATCGGCGATCTGGCGGCCCAGCATCGCGCCTGATGGAGCGGCCGATTCGATCAGGGTGGGGTCAGGCTCGGACAGGACATAACTGTTGCTTTCGGCCGAGCCTGGCCCCGTGGCGCGTGCCGGTCCCCATGCCAGGGCGCGGCGATCCCGTTGCCGGGTCAACTCATAGAGCGGGAACTGTCGCCCGAGGCGTGCGCCACCGTCGCGCGTCAGGGGGTTCCACGCAATGGACCCGGCCCCAGGACTGGACTTGGGCAGCATCACGTCGAACGGCACCGTGACATAGATACCCTTGTCGAAACTGCCCTCGCCAAATTGCGCCGCCGACACATTGGTCTTGGTTGCCCAGGCGCCCACCGAGACACCGTTGTTGAACGTGCGCCTGACCTCCAGGGTGGCCCCGATGTCCCCAGCCAGGTAGCGCCCCAGGCTCAGGTTGACCTGCACGTCGTTCCAGCCAGTGTCCCAGTACATCGTCGCGTGCCCGGTGTTGACCGAATAACCGCGAAACGCCAGGTTCTGCCGGAAGTCGCGTTGGCGCACATGGTTCAGGTCGATGCCCCAGGCCATGCGCCCATGCCAGGGCCGGTACAGCCACTCGGCCCCGACGCCGCCATACATCGACTCCAGCATGCCGCCGTACGCACTCAGGTAGTGGCCGCCTCCCAGCGGCCTGACATGCGTGAGTTGCAGCACCGGCATCGTCAGGCGCGACGATGTAACGTATTCGCGCTGAAACGTCCGCACCCGCGGCAGCTTGCTCGGCGCGGTGTAGCTGAACTTGTCGTAGTTGTCGAGCAGGCGCAGATTGAACCCGGCGTTGATCCAGGTGCTGTCGGAAAAGCGCTGTTCCGCCCAGGCCTGCAGGCCGATCTGGTAGAGCAGGAAGCCATCGGGCCCACCCAGGATTTGCGCGTAGCTGGGACCCCAATTGACGCGCAGGCCCGGCGGCTTGCCCTGCCAGTAATCGGCCTTGGACGCGTCATCCTGCGGGGCGGCGAGCAGATAGGTTTCGCCCGGCAGCGTCTGCTGCGCCGCAAGCCGCAACGCGGGCGGATCGGCCCTGGTGTGCAGTGCCACCCATTCGGCTCGGTCCACCACCACCTGTGACATCGGCAGCCCGTGGTCCTGCAGCTGCAG
>CAZADK010000463.1:966-4108 GCA_964483855.1 uncultured Rhodoferax sp. | reverse complement strand
TGATGGCGCCGACCGAGATCCTGGCCGAGCAGCATTTCCGCAAGCTGATCGGCTGGCTTGAGCCGCTGGGTATTGTCACGGCCTGGTTGACCGGCAGCCAGAAGGCGAAGGAGCGCCGCTCCATGCTGGCCTTGATCGCCTCGGGAGAGGCGGCGCTGGTGATCGGGACGCATGCGGTGATCCAGGACAAGGTGGTGTTCCACAAGCTGGCGCTGGCCATCATCGACGAGCAGCACCGTTTTGGCGTAGCGCAGCGGTTGGCACTGCGCGGCAAGATGCGGCCGCCTTCTCAGCCTGAGACGGCCGCGGCGGATGGTGCTGGACCGGCTGGTGCGGGGCCTTCTGAGAAAGTTGGTGCCAGCTTACAACAGGAACCCCATCTGTTGATGATGAGCGCCACGCCGATTCCGCGCACGCTGGCCATGGGGTATTACGCCGATCTGGACGTATCGACGATCGACGCCCTTCCGCCAGGGCGCACACCCATCGTCACCAAGCTGGTCAACGAGTCGCGCCGTGACGAGGTGGTGGCCCGCATCCGCGACCAGCTTGCGCTGGGCCGGCAAGTGTATTGGGTCTGCCCACTGATTGAAGAGAGCGAGGTGCTCGATCTGGCCAACGCCACCGAAACCCACGCCGCGCTGAGCGCGGCGCTGGCCGGCGCCGGCGCTGGCCCGCTCGAGGTTGGCCTGCTGCACTCGCGGATGCCGGTGGCGGAAAAAAAGGCGGTGATGGATCGTTTTGTCGTCGGACTCATGGGCGTGCTGGTCAGCACCACGGTGATCGAGGTCGGTGTCGATGTGCCCAATGCCTCGTTGATGGTGGTCGAGCACGCCGAACGTTTCGGCTTGTCGCAGCTGCACCAGTTGCGCGGGCGGGTCGGGCGCGGCGCTGCGGCCTCGGCCTGCGTCCTGATGTATTCCACCGGCGATGCGCCGCGGCTCGGCGAAACAGCCCGGGCACGCCTCAAGGCCATGGCCGAAACCGGCGACGGCTTCGAGATTGCCCGGCGCGACCTGGAAATCCGCGGCCCGGGCGAGTTTCTTGGCGCCCGCCAGTCGGGCGCAGCGCTGTTGCGTTTTGCCGATCTGGCTCTGGATGCGCCCCTGCTGGAATGGGCTCGCGATGCCGCGCAGCGCATGCTGGAGCGCCATCCGGAGCTGGCGACGCAGCATGTCGCGCGCTGGCTCGGCGGGCGGGCCGAGTTCCTCAAGGCCTGACCAGTGAGCCGACGTAGGAAAATGCGGCGATGACCCTGACTGAACTCAAATACATTGTTGCCGTGGCGCGCGAGCGGCATTTCGGCAAGGCGGCCGAGGCTTGCCATGTGTCGCAACCGACGTTGTCGGTGGCGGTAAAGAAGCTCGAGGAGGAACTGGAGCTCAAGTTGTTCGAGCGCAGCGCCAACGAGGTGACGGTCACGCCGCTGGGCGAGGAGGTGGTACGCCAGGCCCAGACCGTGCTCGAACAGGCAGCCGGCATCCGCGAAATTGCCAAGCGCGGCAAGGATCCGCTGGCCGGCCCGCTGCGCCTGGGGGTGATCTACACGATCGCGCCCTACCTGTTGCCCGAACTGGTGCGCCATGTCATCGAGCAGACGCCGCAGATGCCGCTGATGTTGCAGGAAAACTTCACCGTCAAGCTGCTGGAGATGCTGCGCATGGGCGAGCTGGACTGCGCCATCCTGGCCGAGCCGTTTCCCGATGCGGGGCTGGCGATTGCTCCGCTGTACGACGAGCCTTTTGTTGCGGCCCTGCCGCGCAACCACGCGCTGGCCAACGGCAAGTCGGTCAGCGCCGAGCAGCTCAAGCAGGAGACCTTGTTGCTGCTGGGCACCGGCCATTGTTTCCGCGACCACGTGCTCGAGGTCTGTCCCGAGTTCGCCCGTTTTTCCGGTACGGCCGAGGGCATCCAGCGCAGTTTCGAGGGTTCGTCGCTGGAGACCATCAAGCACATGGTGGCCGCCGGCATGGGCGTGACGCTGGTGCCGCGGTTGGGTGTGCCGGCCCACGCCTTGTCATCGGACAAACCGGCGCGGCGCAAGGGAGAAGACCCGTTCATCCGGTACCTGCCGGTCACCGACGCCAGTGGCGGCGAACCGCCCACGCGCAGGGTCGTGCTGGCCTGGCGCCGCAGCTTCACCCGGTACGAGGCGATTGCGGCGCTGCGCAACGCCATCTACGCCTGCGAACTGGCGGGCGTGAAGCGGCTGTCGTGATGGGGGTTGTGGTTCGGCTGGCCGGCTCCCCGGCCGCAGGCGGAAGGTAATGGACATAAAACCCACGTCGCGGCTTGCCTTGTACCTGCAATTGATCCGCTGGGATCGGCCGGCTGGCTGGTTGCTGCTGCTCTGGCCTACGCTGAGCGCCTTGTGGATCGCCGCAAATGGTTTTCCGGGCTGGCACCTGCTCCTGGTGTTCACGCTGGGAACCATCCTGATGCGCAGCGCCGGCTGCTGCGTCAACGATGTCGCCGACCGCGAGTTCGACAAACACGTCAAGCGCACGGCGCAGCGGCCGGTCACCAGCGGCGCGGTGTCCCCGGCACAGGCGCTGACGCTGGGAGCCGGGTTGGCACTGCTCGCGTTCGCCCTGGTGTTGACGACGAACCGGCTGGCGGTGGCGCTGTCGTTCGCTGCCTTGCTGGTCACGGTGGTCTACCCGTATTCGAAGCGCTTTTTTTCGATGCCCCAGGCGGTGCTGGGCGTGGCCTTCAGTTTCGGCATTCCGATGGCGTTTGCGGCGGTGCGGGGCACGGATGCCGTCGACTTGGCAGCGCTGTATGCCGCCGTGCCGTCGCTGGCCTGGCTGCTGCTGCTGGGCAACCTGTTCTGGGTGCTGGCCTACGATACCGAATACGCGATGGTGGACCGTGATGACGATCTGCGCATCGGCATCCAGACCTCGGCGATCACGCTGGGACGATACGACGTTGCTGCCGTGATGGCCTTCTACGCTATCCATCTGGCGATGTGGACAGCGCTGGTGTGGCCGCTGGTCGGCTCGGTCTGGTTCTTGCTCGGGATGACGGTGGCCGCTGCGCAGGCGATCTGGCACGGCTGGCTGATTCGTGACCGGCAGCGCGAGCCCTGTTTCAAGGCCTTCCGGCTGAACCACTGGGTCGGGTTTGCGGTGTTTTGTGG
>CAZADK010000463.1:0-956 GCA_964483855.1 uncultured Rhodoferax sp. | reverse complement strand
AGGTGTGGGAGGACATGCCAATGCCCCATCTGCGTTGTTGCAGCCGCGGTAGCCACAACAACGTCCGGCCCGACCACTCAATGGAAACTCCGACAACGCCAGGGAGCCTCAAGCCCCACCAAACTCCTGCCCCATCTCCCGTGCCCGGTCGCGCGCCGCCAGCATGGCCTGCTGGAACAGGGACCCCATCTGCGATGCCTCCATCGACGTGATCGCAGCATGGGTCGTGCCACCCTTGGACGTGACGCGTTGGCGCAGCACCTGCGGCGGTTCGTCGGAACTGCGCGCCAGCTCCGATGCGCCGGCGAAGGTGGCCACGGCCAGCTGGTATGCCTGTTCGCGGGTTAGCCCCATCTGCTGGCCAGCCTCGGTCATGGCTTCGAGGAAGAAGAACACATAGGCAGGCCCGGAACCGGACAGCGCGGTCACGGCGTCAAGCTTGTCCTCGCTGTCCACCCACAGCAGTTCCCCGGTGCTGCGCACGATCTGTTCGATGCGATTTTTCTGCGCCGTGTCGATGCCTGCCCGTGCATACAGGGCGGTGATGCCCTTGCCGATCAGCGCGGGTGTGTTGGGCATGGATCGCACCACCCGCTCGTTGCCGAGCCAGCGCGCAATGCTGTCGCTGGGAATGCCGGCCGCCACGCTCAGGTGCAGCGCCGATCCGGTATGGGGTGCGACCGGGGTGGCGGCATCCTTGAAGATTTGGGGCTTCACCGCCCACACCACGGTGGCCGCCTTGGCCAGAAACGGCCCGGGCGCAGCCTGCGCGATGATGCCGAACTGCTGGCGCAAGCGGTCTCGCGCCTCCTGCCATGGCTCGACGACCGAGATCGTTTCCGGCGCCGCGGAGCCTTGCCGCATCAGGCCCTGGATGATGGCGCTGGCCATGTTGCCGCCGCCGATGAATGCAACCGAGTGGATCATTGACTTCCCCGCTTCTGAAACGCCACGAT
>CAZADK010000462.1:0-4115 GCA_964483855.1 uncultured Rhodoferax sp. | reverse complement strand
GTCTATTTCAACGCCTGGGCCGGCAGCGAGCGCATCAACGCCTATCTGCAATGGACAGCCGAGCAGGTCCAGCGCCAGTTCGGCGTGCGGCTCGAGCATGTCAAGATCACCGAGACCGCCGAGGTGGTCAAGCGGGTACGTTCGGAAAAGGCAGCGGGCAAGACCGATGGCACGGTCGACCTGGTGTGGATCAACGGCGAGAACTTCCTGACCATGAAGCGAGAAGGCCTTCTGTTCGGCCCGTTCGCCGAAAGCCTGCCGCATTTCCAGTATGTGGACGTGGTTGGCAAACCGACGACCCGGATCGATTTTTCGGAGCCGGTCGAGGGCATGGAGGCGCCCTGGGGCATGGCCCAGCTGACCTTCTTCGCCGACCGCAAGCGAGTACCGAGCCCGCCGCGCAGCATGGCGGCGTTGCTGGCCTTTGCCAAGGCCAACCCAGGCCGCGTCAGTTATCCGCGCCTGCCCGATTTCCACGGCACCACGTTCATCAAGCAGGCGCTGGTCGAAGTACTGGCCGATCGCAGCATGCTGTACCAGCCGGTCACACCGCAGGCGCTGGCCAGCGCGAGTGCACCCCTGTGGACGTTTCTCGATGCGCTGCATCCCCATCTGTGGCGTTCCGGCCGCCAGTTCCCGACCAACTCCGCGGCGGTACGGCAGATGATGGCCGACGGCGAATTGATGATCGCACTGACCTTCAACCCGAACGAGGCGGCCAACGAGATCGCCGCCCGGCGACTGCCCGATACCGTTTTCAGCTACCAGCACAGCCAGGGCACGATCGGCAACACCCATTTCCTCGCAATTCCTTTCAACTCCCGCGTGCGCGATGGCGCGCAAGTAGTGGCCAATTTCCTGCTCTCGCCGCTGGCCCAGGCACGCAAGGCCGACATTGCGCAGTGGGGCGATCCGACCGTGCTGGCTCTGGACAAGCTGCCCGCGCCGGAGCGTGCGCGATTCAATGCAGCCGCACTGCCAGGTCAGGTCGAACAGACCATGCCCGCCATCCCGGAGCCGCATGGCAGCTGGGTCGACCCGCTGGAGAAGGAGTGGTTGCGGCGTTACGGTTGACGCGCGGCTGGCGCCGGCTGGCCGTCGCGCCGCGCCGGCGGCCGGCGATCGCACAGGCCGGAGAACAACATTTCGCCCCCGGGTGCGGAGCGCCGGATGTCCAGCGCCTGGCGGTTGATATGCCAGGTGCTGTTGGCGCCGAAACGCACCTCCTGCGCAGTCACCGTGCCCGAACTCAGCCACTGCCGGTTCACCGACACCGCGTTGGCCGAGGGGCTGAAACGCACCTCGACACCCTTGCGCACCTCGGCACTGCCGTCGGGCTGCAGATCGCAAAAAACCGTCTGCGTGTCCGGCGGTCCGCCCCGCTCGTACATTTCCCGCGCCAGTTGCGCCGCGCGACCGGGCTGGCGGGTGCTCTCGCACGCAAACTCCGCTGCCGCCCATGAGCCGTCGAGCCAGGACACATCGGTGAAATCCAGCGACTGCAGGTCTGCGGTCGCGCGGGTGTCTCCCGTGCGCATGGCCAGGCGCAACGGGTTGCCGCATTGGGCAACGAAATCGACACGGCTGCGCACCGGATACGGCTTCTGCACGTTGATGTGCAGCAGCGTGCCCGCGACATGGGTGCGGTCCAGGATCTGCAGCGACAGGTTGTCGACCCCGAACAACACGTCGTCGACCCGCTGCAACAGCTGGTAGCCGCGATTGCTCGCCCACTGGGCGTGCACGGCACCAGTGGCAAGCGCCAGCACCAGGGCGGCGCACATCGGTGCGCGAAACCTGCGCCATTGACCATTGCCTTGCATTCGCATTGTCGTTCGCCGCGGCCTGTTATCGACCGCGCCTCCATGGCCCTGGCACGCCATTGTTATAGTGCCGTCACAGCCCTGATCGGGCATTGCCGCAAATCCCCCATCCGACCATGACATCCGTTCTGCCCCATATCGAAACCACCTCCGGTGCCAACCCCGAAGCCTGCGTCATCTGGCTGCACGGCCTGGGCGCGGATGGCAACGATTTCGCAGCGATTGTGCCCGAGCTCGATCTGCGCGGCTGCCCGCCGATCCGCTTCATCTTCCCGCATGCGCCCAGTATGCCGGTCACGATCAACGGCGGCACCGTGATGCCAGCGTGGTATGACATCCTGGGCGGCGACATGCAAAAACGCGAGGACGAGGCCGGCATCCGGCGCTCGGCGCTGGCGATCGATGCCTTGATCGCGCGCGAGGTCGAGCGCGGCATCCGAACCGAACACATCGTGCTGGCCGGATTCTCGCAAGGATGCGCCATGGTGCTGCATACCGGGTTGCGCCATCCGTCGCGGCTGGCTGGCATCATGGCCTTGTCCGGTTACCTGCCGCTGGCCGGCGAGCTGGCCGGCCAGGCCAGTATCGCCAACCGCGGCCTGCCCATCTACATGGCCCACGGAACTGCCGACCCGATGATTCCGATCGCACGCGCCGAAACGTCGCGCGATGGCATGCGGGCGCTGGGTTACCCGGTTCAATGGCATGACTACCCGATGCAGCACAGTGTGCATCCGCGCGAGTTGCAGGACATCGGGCAGTTCCTGCGGTCGGTGCTGGCGCCACAGGAACGCTGACGGCAGCACCTTTACCCGGCAATCGAACAGCGCCCTGGATGCCTGCCCTGGCCGCTGTGACCGAAACGAAGCACCCGTTGCGCCCCAGCGCGACAGCACGGCTGGACCGGGCCTGGGCCTTGACGCTGGCGCTGTTGCTCGGCGTGCCGCTGCTGTGGTCGAGCGCCGCCGCGGTGCTGGCCGGACTCGACGTATCCGCCTGGTCCGCCATGGCGACAGCGCCGCAGACCTGGCAGGCGCTGGCATTGAGCCTGTGGACCGGTGTGGCGGCCAGCGCGCTGGCGATTGCGGCCAGTGCCTGGATCCTGTCGCGCAGCTTCCCGTACCGCTGGCCACCAGTGGTGCGCCTGCTCGGCCCGATGCTGGCGGTGCCACATGCCGCTTTCGGTATCGGGCTGGTATTTCTGATCAGCCCCAGCGGCTGGTTGTTGCGCTTGCTCTCGCCCTGGGCCAGTGGAATGGATGCTCCGCCACCCTGGCCCACCTCGCAGGATCCCTGGGGCCTGGGCCTGATCGCCGCGCTCGTGGCCAAGGAGGTGCCGTTCCTGTTGTGGGCCGCAGCGGCGCACCTGCAACGCGCCGACGTGGCTCACCGTCTGCGGCGTGAACTCGACCTGGCGCGTTGCCTGGGCTACAACCCGGCCACCGCGTGGTGGCGCGTCGTCTGGCCTCAATTGTGGCCCCGGCTGCGCTGGCCGATGCTCGCCGTGCTGGCGTATTCACTGACGGTGGTCGACGTCGCACTGGTGATCGGCCCGCAATCGCCGCCAACGCTGGCCGTGCAGGCCTGGACCTGGCTGCGCGATGCCGATCCGGTCGTCAACCGGCAGGGCGCCGCCGCCGCGTGGCTGCTCGCGGCCGCGCTGGCGTTGGTGGCCGCCATCGCCTGGTGGTTGCCGCGCAGCGCTTGGTGGCGCCGCCGCCGCACCAGCGGTACGCGCGGCCGGGTCACCGGAGCGTTGCATGCGGACAGCGCCGGCCTGGCCGGCCTGCGCGTGCTACTGGGGTTGTACCTGCTGGTCATGCTGGCCCTGGCCGTGGGCAGCGTCTCCGGCGTATGGCCGTTTCCCCGCGTCTGGCCCGAAACGATCACCTGGGGGGCATGGGCGTCGGTATGGGCCAGCTCCAGCACCATCGGCACGACCTTGACGCTGGCGCTGGCCAGTACAGCTGCGGCGCTGGCCTGGTCCGTGGCCTGGCTGGAAACCGCGCCCCGGGCCTGGGACGACGCCATGCGCCGGCTGGTCTACCTGCCACTGGTACTGCCATCGGTGTTGTGGGTCGTGGGGGTACACGCGACCACGCTGCGCTGGGGCATGGACGCGCGCTGGAGCGGCCTGTGGCTGGCACACAGCCTGGCCTGTGTACCGTATGTGCTGATCACGCTGGCGCCCGCCTATGGCGGTTTCGATCCGCGTTACCGCGCCATCACCGCCACGCTGGGCCATGGACGCGGGCGTTTTCTGCTGCAGGTCAAATGGCCGTTGTTGCGGGC
>CAZADK010000461.1:0-4117 GCA_964483855.1 uncultured Rhodoferax sp. | reverse complement strand
TCGACCTTGTTGTCCTTGGGCTTGTACACCGGGTTGGGCTCGGCCATCTGGCGCAGGGTTTGCGGGCCGCCCAGCGCGATCACCGTGATCCAGCCGGTATAGAACACGTTCCAGCCGGTGGTCTCCTTCTGGCTGCGTTGCAGCGCGGCAGGCCAGTCGAGCACCACCAGTTCGGCATTCATGCCGGCGGCCTTGAGTTGTTCCGCCATCACCAGCGCCGTGTTGTACATCACGGGGAAGTCGCGGTTGGTGAGCAGTTCGATCTTCTCGCCCTTGTAGCCCCCCTCCTGCAGCAACTGGCGCGCCTTGGCGCGGTTCTTCTGGTTGAGCAGTTCCTTGCCCGCATCGGTGAAATACTGCTGGCCCGGAAACTGGAAGCCCGGGTTGAGCTTGTACTGGCCCTCGTGCGCGGCCTCCATGATTTCATCGAAATCCATCGCCGCCAGCATTGCCTGGCGTACCTTCAGGTTGTCGGTGGGCGGGTTGGAGAAGTTGGGATAAGCCACGTTCATCCAGAAAGTCTCCAGACGCGCCAGCTTGATCGCCTTGTTCTCGCGCAAGCGTTTTTGCGATGCCACCGGCACATCCTCGACTGCGTGGATCTCGCCCACTTCCAGGGCCGCGGTGCGCGCTGCCGGCTCGGTCATCATCCGGAAAGTGACGGTATCCACACAGGCGCGCTTGTTGCCGGCATACCCGACCATCTGGTTGTGTCGTGTGTCCGGCTTGTAGCCATCGAAGCGGCGCAGCTTGACGAAACTGTCGGCACGGAACTCGTCGAGCTTGAACGGACCCGTGCCCACGACGGGCAACTGCTGTGCTGGCGCCTGGGCGTTTTCAGCCGGAATGATGACGATCGGTACCGTGAACGAGGACAGCGCCTCGATGAACAACGGCCGCGCTTCCTTCAGCGTGATGACAAAGGTGCCGGCGTCGGGTGCCGACCACTTCTCGACCGGGTCCAGGATCGAGCGATCGACCCCGACACGCTTGTAGCGGTCGAACGACGCCACGACGTCGGCTGAGGACATGGTCTTGCCGTTGTGGAACTGGATGCCCTGGCGCAGCTTGAAGGTGTAGTTCTTTCCATCCGGGCTGACCACCATGGATTCGGCCAGTTCCAGTATCGGGTTCATGGATTCGTCCCGGGTCACCAGCGATTCATAGATATTGAGCGCCACGTTACGCGTGGCGCCGGCGTTGGATGTGTGCTGGTCCAGGCCGGGCACCTTGGACTCGAGCGCGAAGATCAGGTCTCCGCCGGTTCTGGGGCATTGAAAGGCCTGCGCCTGGGCGGCACCAGCGGCAACAGCAAGAACGGTGGCGGTGCCCGCGAGGGCGAGACGCTTCATGGGTGTCCGATTCGTGATCATCAGCTCTACTCCTTGGTTAATTGCCGCCCATCGGCAGCGTTTCGGTGCTTGTCCAACTGGTTGTATCTGTCGCGCGTCTGCGTGCCCGCGCCGATATCCGACGAAACCGTGGGTGCGAAAACAACAGGCAACACCCGCTTGCGCCAGGGAAAACTGCCAGTTTCCAGACGCGTGAGCAGCGCCCGCGCGCTGTTCTCACCGAGCCGGAATGCAGGCGAAAACACGGTGGTGAGCTCCGGGCTGGCGTAACGCCAGAAATCGAAGCCGTTGAAGCCGGTCACGCGAACGTCCGCGGGAACCGCACAACCGCGCGCACGCAGGTATTTCATGGCGGCAATCGCCATGCGGTCGTTGCCACCGATGACCACATCGGGCGCACCGTGTTTTTCGACATGCAGCGCAAAGGCCGCCTGGGTGTCGTCGAATCCTTCGTCGCCACAACGCACCACATGGAACGACGGTGGCCTGGGCATCGCAGACAACACCGAACGTACGCCAGCCTCGCGCCGCTCCATGGCGGCCCAGGAAACCGAAGGCACCAGCATCACCGCCTGTTTGCAGGCGCGCTGAAACAGGTGGCGGGCGATTTGCGCGCCACCGTCTGTGTCGTCCTGAATCAGCGAACAGCCGTCGATGACGGTATCGGGGAGTTCGTCCTGAATCAGCACCAGCGGCTGCCCCAGCGCCGCCACCTGCGCAATCAACTGGCGGCGCTGCTTCTGCGCACCCGAGGTCATCAGAAAGATTCCATCGCTCTCTATGCGGCGCAGCAACGGCAGCGACGCGAGTTCGGATGGTGATGCGCCCTGCAGCACGATGGAATAACCCGCAACCTGCAACACGTCGTTGATTCCCGCCAGCATCGCCGCGGTGAAAGGGTCGGACAGGTAATGGGCCGAGGGGTCGACGATGATCACGCCCACTGTCATGCGGCGATTGGTGCGCAATTGCCGGGCATTCGCGTTCGGCCGGTAGCCCAATAACTCGCAGGCAGCCAGCACACGCGCGATCATCTCGGCGCCGACCTGTCCCTTGCGGCCATTGATCACGTTGGAGACAGTCATCGGCGTGGTGCCGGCAGTCAGTGCGACGTCGCGCAGCGTGGCGGACGCGCCGGGCCTGCCGGCGGGCGGGGTCGTCGCTGCACGTCTGGCCATCAGTGCGACTCCCGGGGCACGTAGTCACCCGAGCCGCCGACCAGGAAATCCAGGTCCACGCCTTGATCGGCCTGCAGCACGTGGCTGACATAGAGCTTCTCCCAGCCGCGCGTATAGGGCGACTGGAACGCCACCTGAGCGGATCGGCGGCGGGCAAGCGTCTCGTCCGGCACATCGAGGTGCAGCCGGCGGGCTGCCACATCGAGCTCGATCCAGTCGCCAGACTCGACCAGCGCCAGTGGCCCGCCGGCGGCAGCCTCGGGCGCCACATGCAGCACCACGGTGCCAAACGCGGTGCCGCTCATGCGGGCGTCCGAGATGCGCACCATGTCGGTCACGCCACGCTGCAGCAGCTTGGCCGGTATCGGCAGATTGCCGATCTCGGCCATGCCGGGGTAACCCCGAGGGCCACAATTTTGCAGCACCAGGATGCTGGTTTCGTCCACTTGCAGATCGGGATCGTGGATACGTGTCTTGAGGTCGTCCGCGCCACTGAAAACCACGGCCTGCCCGCGGTGGCGCATCAGCGCCGGCGTGGCGGCCGAGGGTTTGATCACCGCGCCGCCTGGCGCCAGGTTGCCACGCAGCACCGCGATGCCACCTTGCGGTTTGAAAGGCTTGTCCAGTTCGAAAATAACGTTGCGGTCAAACACCTTGGCATGGGCGATGGCCTGCCCAATCGTGACGCCGGCCACGGTGGGTTGATCCAGGTCCAGAAAGGGAGCGATCTCGCGCAACACGGCCGGCACGCCACCGGCGTAATAGAAGTCTTCCATCAGGTACTTGCCGGAGGGCATCAGATTGACCAGACAGGGTACGTCGCGGCCATACCGGTCCCAATCGTCCAGACCGAAATCGACGCCCAGCCTGCCGGCCAGCGCGATCAGATGCACCACCGCATTGGTCGAGCCGCCCAGGGCGGCGTTCAGGCGCACGGCATTGGCGAACGCGGGCTTGGTGAGAATCCGGGACAGGCGCAGGTCTTCACGCACCATCTGCACGGCGCGCCGCCCGGCCTCGAACGCCAACGCCTGGCGACGCGCGTCCACGGCGGGAATGGCGCCGTTTTGCGGCAACGCGACTCCGAGTGCCTCGCACAGGCTGGCCATGGTGGAGGCCGTGCCCATCGTCATGCAGGACCCGGCGCTGCGCGACATGGCGGCTTCCGCGGCCATGAATTCCTCGATATTCATGGTGCCGGCTGCCACCGCGTCCTTGAAGCGGATGACATCCGTGCCCGAGCCCAGCATGCGGCCCTCGTAACGACCCGACAACATGGGGCCACCGGATACCAGCAGTGTGGGCAAGTCGACACTGGCTGCGCCCATCAGGCAGGCCGGCGTGGTCTTGTCGCAGCCGGCCAGCAGCACGACACCATCCATCGGTTGCGAGCGGATCGACGCCTCCACGTCCATGCTGGCCAGGTTGCGGAACAACATGGTGGTGGGTCGCATCAAAGGCTCGGACAACGAGGTCACCGGGAATTCCAGCGGAAAACCCCCGGCCTCGAGCACACCGCGCTTGACGTGCTCGGCCAGGCCGCGCAGATGGCCGTTGCAGGGAGTCAGCTCGGACCAGGTGTTGCAG
>CAZADK010000460.1:0-4130 GCA_964483855.1 uncultured Rhodoferax sp. | reverse complement strand
GCGGCACCTATGCCGAGTACGTGGCGGTGGACGCGAGCCAGGTGGCGAAGAAGCCGCGCACGGCTTCGTTCGCCGCCGCAGCAGCCTTGCCCATGGCGGGCCAGGCCGCCTGGACCGCTTTGATCGAGACCGGACAGGTCGAACGCGGCATGCGCATGCTGATCCACGGCGGTGTCGGTGCGCTCGGCACGACCGCGGTGCAACTGGCCAAGGAGCACGGCGCCCATGTCACCGCCACGGCCAGCGGCGACGACCTGGCCCTGATCAGATCGCGCGCGACATCGACATCGTGCTCGACACGCTGGGCGGGCCGACGCAGGAAGCGTCCTGGGCCACGCTGCGCCAGGGCGGGATCCTCGTCGCGACCGTCATGCCGCCGCCGTCCGAACGCGTTGACGCCGCGGCCGCAGCGGGTGTGCGCGCGGCCTTTGTCTTCACACCGCCGCGCGGCGCGGTGCTGGCGCAACTGGCCGAGCGTGTCGATGACGGGCGCTTGCGCATCGTCGTCGGCCAGGAGTTTGCGCTGGCCGACGCGGCCCAGGCGCACCGCCTGGGCGAAAGCGGCAAGGCGCGAGGCAAGATGATCCTCCACGTCGGCCCGCCCGGCCTTTGATCTGAAAGAAGCCCCATGCATGCCGTTCAACTCGATCCCCAAGTAGAAATCCTTTCCCAACTCGAAGGCGGGCAATCGGGTCCGGTCGTTTTTGTCGCCCTTTTCCACGTTCCCCCGGTCGACGCCGACGGATTGATTGCCGCCTGGTATGGCGAGGTACCCTACCTGCGCCAGCGAGATGGCTTCATCTCTCGCGAACTCGTCCGCGGACGCGGCGGAAGCGACGTGTTCATCGACTACGCCAAATGGCAGTCAGCCGCCCAATACAAAGCAGCGCTGCTGGATCCGGCGCACCAGTCGTTGTTGGCAGCCTACGGCCCCCTCGGTGGCACCAGCGCACTGCATCTGCTGGACTCCACCGTCAATCCAGAACTGCTCCCTGAAGTGCCACGTCGCTTTCTCGAAGCCCTCAATCGGGGCGACAACGATGCCGTGCTCGGCTTCTTTCAGACAGGTAACACGCTCGTCATCGATGCCGGGGAACGGTTCGAGGGCATGCAAGCCATCTCCGCGTGGAACGATAGAGCCCTCGTCGGCGCCAAAGGCCACGCAGCCATCACAAACGTCGATGTGGCGGACGGCACCTCCGGTAGCGTTGTGACAGTGCTGGCCGACTGGAAGAGCGCTTTCTACACAGGCGCCCGCAAATTCGTATTCATCATGAAGGGCGGGGTTATTGCCGAATTGCGCATGGGGCAATGAGCACGCCGCCATCCGCCTCACGCAGTCGAAAATCTTTCACAACCACCCAGAAAAACACCATGACTTCCAGAAAATCTGTCTTATCGGTTGGCCTGCAGCCGCAACTCATCAACTTCGCAGACCCGGCCTACGCGGCCTATCCCGGCATGACGGCCGAGAAGGTTCAGGGCGGGCTGGACAAGGACATCGCTGCGCTGAACGCCTTGGGTTACGACGCCAAACTGTGCCTGACCGATTTTGGCGAAACCGCCGAGGACGTGATCCGAGCGACGTTGCAGGCGAACCGCTACGACTGCGTCGTGATCGGTGCCGGTGTGCGCACCATCGATAAGAACTTTCTCCTGTTCGAGAAAGTGCTCAACGTGGTCCATGAACATGCCCCGCAGGCGCGTATCTGTTTCAACACTGGGCCGTTCGACACGGCGGAGGCGGTGCAGCGCTGGTGCCCGGTGACCTGACCTCTGACTTTCATGTTCATCAACGCGAACGGCACAAACCCATGCTCCAGCTTCGTCCCATGGACACCCAGGTTCCCATCTTCAATCAGCTCGGTGTCGACCTGGCTCCGGCCATCCTGATCAACGTCTTCACCGTCGACACCACCGACGTGCCGGCACTGCTCAAGGCCTAGGAAGACGATGCCAACTGGATGAAGCGCCAAGCGGGCTACATTTCCACGCAACTTCACCGCGGCATCGCCGGCAGCTGCGTGTTTCTGAACTATGCGGTGTGGGAATCGGTGGCGCACTTTCGTGCGGCGTTCACGCATCCAGAGTTTCAAAGCGCACTGGCTGCATAGCCCTCAAGCGCGGTGGCCTCGCCTCACTTGTTCAGCAAAGTCGCTGTGCCCAACCTCTGTACTGTTTGACCTGGCACATCGAGGATTTCTTCTTTATCGGCCAGCAGCTTTTTCACGCGGGTGCCCAACCCGCGCCCTGATGGGCGGGTCGCCCAAAAACACAGGATCATTGCTCATGGAAATTCACCATCGGCCTGGGCGTCCAGAATGTCTGCCACTGGCGGCACGAGCCTAGCTGGTGGCGAAGGCGTCTTGAGATGCTGTCGCCGTTCCGTATCGCGCCGGACTTTGCGCGTGGTTTTCTTGGCTGTGTCCACGATGTCGCGCATCTGCCGGATCATGCGAAACAACACTGCCTCGTCTACCTGTTCACGTCCGGGCTGCCGCAAGCGCTCACGCGCCTGCCGCTGCTCCCACAGCGTGACGGCCGGATGGGACAAGGTGCGGTAGGAGATTTCCAGGTACTGCTGACCTTCTGTCTCCAGCACCCAGATGCGGCTGATGTCGCGCGGGTCGCGCCGGATCAGGAAGGCCGGCAGGTGGCCGCGCTTGGCAATCCACGGTTTGTGTGCGTCGGCGTAGTAGTGAATATGGTCGATGACAAAGCCGGTCCGGGTGAGCGTGCGACGGATGACCGGCAGAAAATCGACCAAGAAGGGCGTAGCGTGCGTGACAACGACCGGCGTGCCGGAACGGGCCACCGCATCGGCCCATAGCGCCGCTGGCGGCTGGAGCAAGCTTGAATGCACCGAGCCATGGTAAGCGCCAATTGCCAGGGTGAGCCAGCGCTCGAGTTCATGCAACGTCAGCGCCGCCATGCCGTCCGAGTCGTACTCGCCGCGCTGGTCTGGGTTGGAAAAAGTCGTACCCGGCAACTCATGGATCATTTGCATCACCGTGCCGATGATCCGTTCCACGATGCCGCCGAAGTGCGGCAGGCCCGGCGGCCGGTAGCTCAACTCGATGCCATGCTGTTCGCAGCCACGGCGCAGCGCCTGGCCTTTGAACTCGGCTGCATTGTCCAGGTAAAGCAGTCGGGGCTTGCCGCTCATCGGCCAGCCCATTTCCACATCAAGGCGTTCCAACCAAGGGCGTTTGTCGCAGGCAGCATGGGCCAGGCACAGTCCGACCGAGACAGCAGACGGTGCTTCCAGCGTGATCACCATACCGATCACGCAGCGGGTGAAGACGTCAATTGCAAGCGTCAGGTAAGGGCGTCCGATGGGCCGACGGTCTCGCCCATCGACAATGATCAGATCGATAACCGTGTGGTCGATCTGCACCTGCTCCAGAGGCATCTTGATTTCAGGCGGAACGCCGCCGGCACCTTGCAGGTCGCGGGCTTCATCCTGACCGCCACGGCTGCGCGCGGTCTTGATCGGGTCTAGGGTGGCGATGCGCAAGGCGACGGTGTTGCGCGTCGGAATCTGCAGCTTTTGCGCTGTGCAGGCCTGTGCGACTTCGCGGTAGAGCGCCGCCAGACTGCGCTTCTGGCGGGTCAGAAAACGCTTTTGCAGCAGCTCACGGATGATGTGCTCGACCGGCTCCGGCAGACGACCCTTGCCTTTACCGCCGCTGGATTGTCTTAGAGACAGGTCCGTGACCAATCCAGTGCCATCTCGCACGCGCTGGATCAGAACGTAAATCTGCCGCCTGGATAGGCCCAGCGCGTGGGCAGCGTCACCAGCGGCCTGATGGCCGACGGCCTCAAGCGCCGCCAGTGGTCCGATGACCTGCGACCGTTGCCGTGCTTGCTCCCAAGCAGCATCTGGCAGGGTCAAGACCCCTTGCTCCGTTACCCGCTGTATTTCCGATCCCATACCCGCACCTCGCTTTTGTGCACAGGAGTACTGAGCATAGGCGAGGACAGTGCATATGACTACTGATCAAACGTGCATCAGGAGTCCTATGCACAACGGCCCGCTCGTCCAGCAAATTGGTGCAGTCGTCTTCTGAAAATGACACCTGAAATCCGCGCGACTGCAGCGCGTGAAACGGGCGAGGTTCGAATTGAAT
>CAZADK010000459.1:0-4155 GCA_964483855.1 uncultured Rhodoferax sp. | reverse complement strand
GCAGGTGGCCGCCGGCGACCATGTGCTGCTGCAAGGCCCGTCCGGCAGCGGCAAGTCGACCTTGTTCCGCACCCTGGCCGGCATCTGGCCCTACGCCAGCGGCAACGTGCAGCGCAGCCGCGACAGCATGTTCATCCCGCAGCTGCCGTATTTTCCGAATGGCACGCTGCGCGAGGCGCTGGCGTATCCGGAACCGGCCAATCGTTACCCGGATGCCGAGATGCAGGCCGCACTCAGCGAGGCGCTGCTGCCGCAGCTGGCCGGTGAGCTGGACCGTGTCGATGCCTGGAGCCAGAAGCTCTCGGGCGGCGAGAAACAACGTCTGGCGATCGCGCGGGTGCTGCTCAAGCAACCCCAGTGGGTGTTTGCCGACGAGGCCACCAGCGCGCTGGACGCCGAATCGGAGGAGACTTTATACCGCAAGCTGCTGGCCATGGTCGACAAGGCCGGCGGCGGCCTCGTCTCGATCGCGCACCGCGCCTCGGTGGCCGCTTTCCACGATCGGCGCTGGGAACTGCAGGCCACGGAGCCGGGCGCTGCGGCGCGGTATGCGCTCAGGGCCGGCGCGATCTAGGCGCCTGTACCCGACGGGGCCGAGAACTGCGCGAACCCGCGCCCCCGCAACTCACAGGCCGGGCAGCTACCGCAGCCATACCCCCAGGCATGGCGCCGCGAGCGGTCGCCCAGATAACAGGTATGCGTCTGCTCCACGATCAGGTCGATCAAAACCTGGCCGCCAAGGCGCCGGGCCAGCGCCCAGGTCTGCGCCTTGTCGATCCACATCAGCGGTGTTTCGAGCAGGAAGCGACGGTCCATGCCCAGCGACAGCGCCAGTTGCATCGCCTTGACGGTATCGTCGCGGCAGTCCGGGTAACCGGAAAAGTCGGTTTCGCAGACCCCGGTCACCAGCACCTGCAGGCCGCGCCGGTAGGCCAGCGCCGCCGCCAGGGTCAGGAACACCAGATTGCGGCCTGGCACGAAACTGCTGGGCAATCCGGTCGTTTCCATGTGTATGGCGGTTTCGCGCGTGAGCGATGACTCACTGATTTTCCCCAGCACCGCCAGATCCAGCACCTGGTCCTGGCCCAGTTTGGCGCCCCAGTGCGGGAACTGCCGGCGCAGTTGGTCCAGCACCACCACGCGCGCGTTCATTTCCACATGGTGACGCTGGCCGTAGTCAAAACCGATGGTTTCCACCCGTTCATACCGCTCCAGCGCCCAGGCCAGGCAGGTGGTGGAATCCTGCCCGCCCGAAAACAATACCAGAGCGCTTGTATGCATGGTGCGATGGTAGCGGCGCCACGGCGTGCCAGCCGGTGTGGCCGACCGTTACCGCCGCCGCTGCCGGGCTTGCACGCCGGTCAGATGTTCTCGGGTTTCTTGATCTTGCTGGGCTGGTAGGTCAGGTTCTCGCGTGCGATCTCGCCCGGCGCAACGTTCGGATTGGCCGCGTTCAGCTGCGTATTCTGCTTCTGGGCCTGGGCCACTTCGACGGCCATGCCGCTGGCCTGCCACATCGACTTGATGAAATCGAGCAACAGTTGGTGCAGCGGCACCGGTGGCGGCTCCTCGACCTTTTCCGGCTCCGGGCGCTTGATCGTCCAGTCGGTCGGTTCGGCCGCCGTCTCCCTGCCGCGCCGGATCGGGTCCGGAACACTCTGATGCACTGCGTTGTAGACCGGGTTCTCGGTCGCGGCCGCCGCGCCGATCTTGTTGACCACGCCGGCGGGGTTGGCCACGGCCGCAGGCGTCGACACGACCGGCGGGTTGACCGGCGCCACCGGAATCACCTTGTTCCCGTTGGACGAAACCAGGTCCACGCCGGCAGGGCGTGTACCGGGTTGTCGATCGACGGATGGCAGTTGCATGGTGAATGAGGCCTTGTGCGACCAAGCGGACCTTTCGCCGCTCGTTGACTTCATAACGGCAGAACTGAACCGGAATTTAGGCCTATTTCTTCCTCTGGAGTCGATTTTTCACAAAAAAATCCACGCCACTTCAAAATTGACGGCCGCGCCAGTTTTCCATACACTGGTGTATTGAAATGAGAACCCGACCATGACCGACCTCGTCGTGCGACGCCTGCTGATCGACCTTGAAACCCCGTTCCCGGCGCGCTGGAACGGCGGCGACGCATTCAGCTCGGCGTTCTTCAACGCCTTGTCGATGAGTTTTCCGTCCGGCGAGCAGTATTTCATCGACAGCGTGCGCGCCGGGCTGAAGGCCTTGCCGCAGGACAGGCGCGACGCGATGGCCCAGGAAATCAAGGGCTTCATCGGCCAGGAGGCCACGCACCGCCGGATCCACGAACTGTTCAATGCCCAACTGGCACGGCTGGGGTACGACAACGAGATCGAGCGCCGCACCGAGGCCCGGCGCAAGGCCCATGAAGCGGACGACCTGCGCAACAAGGTCGCGGCCACCGCGGCCACCGAACACTTCACCGCGATCTTCGCGAACTGGCTGCTGCACCACCCCGAGGTGATGCAACATGCCGAGCCGCGGCTGCGCACCCTGTGGCAATGGCACAGCGCCGAGGAATCGGAACACCGCGATACGGCGTTCGACATGTACCAGGCGCTGGGCGGCAGCCACACCTGGAGGGTGCGCGTGTTCCGGTACATCAGCTTCGTGTTCCTGCACGACGTGTTGCGCCAGACGCTGCGCAACCTGTGGCACGACGGCAGCCTGTTCCAGTGGCGCACCTGGCGCAGCGCCTGGCGCCTGCTGCTGGCCCAGGACGGCATGATCCGCGGCAACATCCGCCAGTGGCGCGACTACCAGGCGCCGGATTTTCATCCGAGCCAGCATGCGGCCGAGTTGGCACGGCCCTGGCTGCGCGACAACGCCGATCAATTCACCGTCGTCGGCCAGCACGCCTAGGCCAACGCAGCCATGACGGTGCTGGCGCTCTGGCTGCTGGCGCAATGGGCCGTCGGATGACACGCCTTTTGATCGCCGGGCAGCCAACGACCGCGAATTGCGCATCGCAACCGACCGTCCCGGCACGCGCGCACAGCCTCGTCCGCTGAGAACCGACAAAAGAACCACCGATGAAACTGCGCAGAATCCTGACCAGCGGCCTGCTCGTGTTGCTCGGCATGGCCGCGCTGCTGTTTGCCAACCGGCTCGTCGTCATGCAATACACGCTGGGCTGGATGACCGACATCCGCCACCCGCGCGGCCCGAACCGCCCGGTACCCTGGATGGCGGGGCCGGCAGCGGCCGAGCGGGCGCTGCCCCAGCGCCCGCCCAACATCATCCTGATCCTGGCCGACGACATGGGCTACAACGATGTGTCGACCCACGGTGGTGGTTATGCGGCGCACGGCGCCGGCACGCCGCACATCGACTCGATCGCCCGTGACGGCGTCAACTTCGACCGCGGTTATGCGGGCGCCGCAGTCTGCACCGTGTCGCGCGCCGCGCTGATGACCGGGCGTTATCCGTGGCGATTCGGGGTCGAGTTCACGCCCTTTCCTGGCGCGATGGCGCGGGTGGCGCCGCTGTTATATGACGACCCGACCCGGCTGCGGCAGGTTACCGTCGACCAGGACAAGGCTGCTGGGTCGAAGCCCTTGAACGAACTGGGCATGCCCGGTTCCGAGATCACGATTGCCGAACTGCTCACGGCACGTGGTTACCACACCGTGCATATCGGCAAGTGGCACCTGGGCGGCACGCCGCGGCAACCGCAGATGCGGCCCAATGCCCAGGGCTTCGCCGAGAGCCTGTACATGGAGAGCGGCCTGTACCTGCCGCAAGACTCACCCGACGTCGTCAACGCGCGCCAGGATTTCGATCCGGCCGACCGGTTCCTGTGGCCGAACATGCGTTTCGGCGTCAGCTACAACAACGGCAGCTGGTTCGAACCGGCGAAATACCTGACCGACTACTTCACCGACGAGGCGGTCAACGTCATCCGCAATAACCGTAACCGTCCGTTCTTCCTGTACCTGGCGCACTGGGGCGTGCACACGCCGCTGCAAGCCAGCCGGGCCGACTACGACGCGGTGACGGGCATCGCCGAACACCCGCGCCGCGTTTACGCTGCCATGGTGCGTTCGGTCGACCGCAGCGTGGGCCGGGTGCTGCAGGCGCTGCGCGAACAGGGCCTGGACGACAACACCATCGTCATCTTCACCAGCGACAACG
>CAZADK010000458.1:0-4156 GCA_964483855.1 uncultured Rhodoferax sp. | reverse complement strand
CGACATGCTGCAGTTGCTGCAGGATGAATGGGGGGCGCAGCGTGCGTAGTGCGGCGTGGCGCCAAAGGCATGGCTGAAATCCAAGTCCTTGGAGAACGCTGCATCACGCCGTATGCTTTTGACCGGGATGGGAGCCGCCCCCGGGCGCCGGAGCGCGCAGACTTTCAGCAGGTTGACCTGTTGGTGGCTCGGCGTTCAGGGCTGCGGGTAGCCGCGTTCTTGAAGCTGAGCCGCCACCAGGTCGGGCACGCGCTCGAGATCGCGCTGGGTTGCATAGCTGCCATGGCGGCTACGCCGGCATAGCTGCGTCAGCTCAAATTTACATCTTCGCGGGGAGCGTCCGGGAGCGGCTTCCATTTGGAAAAGCTAACAACCATCAGACCTGACCTGGGCCTTACCCCCCGAAGAAGAACCGCTCCTCCACGATCTTTCCGTTCGCGATGGTGTACAGGCCCATCTCGTCCATTTGCATGCGAGCGGCGCCCTTGGGCGTGACATCCATATTGAAACGCACGATGAACTGGTCGCCGTGGGCATACGGGCCTTCGACCTTGACGCCGTGGATCTCGTGGTTGGTGTACCACCACGCGCCTTTGGCGTCCACTGCGGCACGGCCCTTGAGCATGGCCATGTCTCCTTCCATCGGTTCACGCGACACGATGTCGTCGGACCAGTAGGCCTTGCCGGCCTCGTCGAATTTTCCGCTCTTGAGGAGATCGGTGAAGGCTTTGGCGAGTTCCTGGTTGGTCATGGTTTCTCCTGGCGTATGGGTTGTGGAAACACCTGATCTTGGCACAGTGTGGCGGCAGCCGCATGACAAACCATGCGGGCGAAAGGGCCGTCCGAGTGCCCGCTGCGCAGCGGCAGGCTCGTTGCTGCAGTGGTCGAGCCGTGCAGCAGAGCGGCAGGGCGCCGCGCCTGCGCGGACTCCGGTCGCCGCTATTGCGCTGGCCGGTTTACTTGCGCTGGTGCGCGCTGGCGCCTCATACCATGCCGGTGCTGATTCTCGCGGTGCTGTGGCACTTCAGTCTCATCGTTGATCCGGCGTTTGCGCCGCGCTTCGAAGGGCCGATGTTCGCTATCGGGCTGATCGCCGGGACGTGCGAGGATATCGGCTGGACCGGTTTTGCGACGCCGCGCCTGATGCAGCGCTGGCGACCTCTTGCAGCAGGGCTCTTACTCGGACTGATCTGGGCGCTATGGCATGTGCTGGTCAGCCGTCGACGCGTTGGCCAAGCGCCTATAAACTGCGACGGTAGCCGGGAGAAACCATACCCAGGAGTGCCGTGAGCGCAGACCAGCCATCACAAAGCGACGACACACTTGCCGCGGTGGACCATATCTACGGCACGGAGTCGCGTCGCGTCTTCGCGACGCTGGTGCGGTTGCTCGGCGACTTTGATCGGGCCGAGGACGCCTTGCATGAAGCCTTCCGCGCCGCACTCGAACAATGGCCGCGCGATGGCGTGCCGGCTCATCCCCGCGCCTGGCTGGTGTCGGCTGGCCGCTTCAAATTGATCGATGCGATGCGCCGCGACGTGCGGTTCGATGGGCTAGATGACGAGCAGGATTTTGTCGATCCGAATACCCTGGACGGCATCACACTCGACGACGATGCGGTCGAAGACGACCGACTACGCCTGATCTTCACTTGTTGCCACCCGGCGCTCGCCCCGGATGTTCAGGTCACACTCACCTTGCGCGAAGTTTGCGGCCTGACAACCGAAGAAATCGCCCACGCGTTCCTCGCGCCCGCGCCGACACTCGCGCAACGCATCGCCTCGGAGAAGAACCGGCTGCACAAGCTGCTCGCCGATGCGGGTATCCGGCTCAATGTGGTGGTATCCGATATTCACGGTCAGGCCGCGCGCGCCATGGTCAAAGCGTTGATCGAGGGTCAGAGCCAAAACAATAACAAACGCCCCGTCCTTGCCATGCATCAGCGAATGACCATCGCTGAGAATGGCACTTGGAGCTCTATGCGGGAGTGGGTGGGCGTAGGTCAGCAGGTGATTGCCCGGGAAACCGTCGAGTGGGATCAGGAGCACATGCGGGTTTCTGCATATGTCAATGGTTTGGAGGAGTTCAGTAGCGTAGCCGTTCGCAGTGGTTCTTCCGGAGTGTCACTGGATACCCAGCTGCGAGCCACGCCGACGAAGGGGCAAACCCGCGAGTGGCGCTTGAATGTGCCCTTCACGTCAGTCTCACTATCTTCTCTTCCATTCTTGATCGCAAAGCACTGGCCGGCGTTGATGGCCGGACAAGTGCTTTACGCCAGCTATTTGGTGCTCAAGGTTCAACGGGCGGCCACAGTTCGCATCGCGCGCAAGGTCGGTCATCTTGAAGGTAGTCAGGTCGTGATTGAAGTCGCGCCTACGAATGTGGTCTTGCGCTTCATATTCGGTACAACGACCATGCAGTTCGTTGGAGATAGTCCGAATCTCGCCAGGATGGATGGCCTGCTTGATCTTCGTGACATGCGAAGAAACGGTCAGTGGAGGGGAGTATCTCGGCACCCTGGAATTTCCTCAACCCTGAGATTTGAGCGCTTTTGTTGGTGCTGACGGGCAACTTCCATGACCATGCAAAATACACACGCGCTGGTTACAGGCGGTACCCGAGGCATCGGGCGCGAGCTGGTGCTGCAGCTTCTGGAGCGGGGTGCCCAGGTGGTCGCGACAGGAAGCACTGTGGACAGCGTGAAACGGGCTTCGGTTGAACTGCCAGGCGTTACGTGGTTTGTTCTGGACCAGTCGGATGAATTGCAGCGCGACACCCTTGTGCAAAGCGTTCAGGGCATGGAAATCAACCTGGTGATTCACAGTGCCGGCGTGCAGCAATTGCATGATTTCACCCGAACAGGGGAAGTCCTGCAGTTCCCGGCCCCAAGGGAGGTATCGATCAACCTTGTCGGGCCGATCGAGTTGACGAAGGCACTGCTGCCGCTGCTGAGCACGCGTGCGCAGGCTCGCATCGTGTTTGTGACTTCCGGGCTGGCCCTCGCACCCAAGCGCAGCAGTCCGGTTTACTGTGCGACCAAAGCTGGCCTGCGCTCCTTTGCCAAGTCACTGCGAGCCCAAATGCGCCAGGCACATTGGCCAGTAACAGTGACCGAGGCCTTGCCGCCACTGGTGGACACGGACATGACTCGAGGGCGAGGGCGCGGGAAAATCACCGCACAGTCTGCCGCCCGTCAGATCCTTCAAGGGGTCAATTTGGGGAAAGAAGAGGTCTACGTGGGTGCATCCGCATTGCTGCGCGTGATCATGCGCATCAGTCCCGGGCTTGGCGAAGCCATCATGATCAACCGGTAACGGACATGCAATTCCTGCGATCGGTGGTTGCACGTGTCGGCCTACAAGTCCATCACCTGTTGGCGCGCCATGGCACTCAGCCTCGAACAGTTTTCGTTCTGGCGACTCTGGCGGTGGCAGACAGTTTTTCGCTGTGTTGCCTGCGGAGGTGTTGGCGCTTGTTCTGGCCGTGCTGCAGCCGATGCGCAAGGTAACGATCGCTTTTTTGTTCGCATTGTCTGCTGGTGTCAGCGCATGGCTGCTGGCGACGGTTCTGGGGGTGGTGGAAGAATCGGCGCAATGGTTGGGCATGGAGCTCCTGGGGGACCAATGGGGTCGCGCTCTTGCCTTGGTGCAAGCCTGGGGGCCAGCGACGTTGGTGCTGGCCTCTGTTTTCCCGGATTCGCCTCGAACGTCCATCGCAGTGCTCGCCATCGGGGGCTTGCCTCCGCTTACGATCGGCCTGATGGTGTTTGTCGGCAAGCTGATCCTGTACGGACTCTTGATGGGAGCGATTCACCACCTGGCCGCGCGCCGCCGCCAGCGCCAGCCTGGTCAACCCACCGGGTGCATCTGGTTGCAGCGCCGCTCTCGCCGATTCATGGCCTATTGCCGCCTTCTGCGCTCGCAAGCGCAGGTCAACCTTCCTGGAGTGTCTCGATGAACGCATTGCTCATGACTGCCTTGATCCTGTTCGCCGTTGCCCCTGCTGTCGCACTGACCAGCCCGGCGCTTCAGGTCAGCACCGCCACTATCCGGTCTGGCTATACCACCATCGTGATGACGGACACGCTCTACGCTGATGGACGACTGGATCGTCGTTATCAGCAAGGCGCCACGCTGCTGTACCTCAGCAATGTGCG
>CAZADK010000457.1:0-4160 GCA_964483855.1 uncultured Rhodoferax sp. | reverse complement strand
CTTGCAACCATCGGGGGTCCTCCTCAGCACTGGCTTTATCGTTCGGCGCTCAAGCGCCCCCAGCCCTGGCTTCGCCAGGCCCCCTGAGGGGTGCGAGGAAACTTGGGACGGCCCGGCGTTTCGTCATGAGTGTAGGCGGCGCGAACCATCACAACAATAGCCCTGTGGGACCCGGCCGGACCCGGCTTTTGCCGGGATTGTTATCGTATCGATAGCATGTGGGACCCGCTGGTGCATACGCTGGCTGCTTTTTCGTGTCTGTTGCAGGACAAATGTAAATTTCCTGCCATCTGCCATTCGCATCCGCCATCCGCCATCCGCCATCCGCCATCTGCAAGCTGCAGCGATGTGGCTGTCGGTCAGGGCACTGGCATATGTGATCCATCGATGCGCCGGTTGGGCCTGGCCGGTCGTTGACGTTGCAGGGTAACCCCTGGCCGGCGTTTCAACTTGGCAACTGAACGTTTTGCCGCCCGCAGAGTCGCAACAGGTTCTTCCAACCCCACACCCAGGAGCGACCGATGCCACCCAAGACTGCCGCCGATTTCGACCAGGAACTGCTGATATTGTTCGATGCCTATGTGCACGGCGGCATCGACCGCCGCGGATTCCTGGAGCGGGCGCAAAAATTCGCCATCGGCGGTGTCACAGCCAGCATGTTGCTGGCCTCGCTGAGCCCCGACTTCGCCGCCGCCCAGATGGTTCCGAAGGACGACAAGCGGCTCAAGACGCAGATGCTGGAATACGCATCGCCGGCAGGCTCCGGGACCATGAAGGGGTACCTGGCGGTGCCGGCCAATGCCAGCGGCACATTGCCAGGCATCCTTGTGGTGCACGAAAACCGCGGCCTGAATCCGCATATCGAAGACATCACGCGGCGCCTGGCGCTGGACAATTTCGTCGCTTTTGCGCCCGATGCGTTGACCCCGCTGGGCGGTTATCCGGGTGACGAAGACAAGGCGCGCGAATTGTTCGGCAAGCTCGACCAGGCCAAGACCCGTGAGGATTTCGTCACGGCAGCCCAGGTGCTGCAATCGCGGCCCGAATGTCGTGGCACTTTCGGCGCGGTCGGCTTCTGTTATGGCGGCGGCATGGTGCACATCCTGTCGACGCGGCTGCCCAACCTGGGCGCTGGCGTGCCGTTTTACGGCAACCATCCGCCGTCCAGCGAGGCGGTCAAGGTCAAGTCGCCCTTGTTGATCCACTTTGCAGGCATCGACGAACGTATCAACGCCGGCTGGCCACCCTACGAGGCCGCGCTCAAGGCCGCTGGTGCCAGCTACACGGCCCATACCTACGCCGGCACCCAGCACGGCTTCAACAACGACACCACGCCGCGATACGACGCCGCGGCCGCGAAACTGGCCTGGGAGCGGACGCTGGCATTTTTCAACCAGCATCTGCGCGCCTGAACCGGCGCAGGCCCGCTCCCGGCGCAGGCCCGCTCCCGACGCAGGCCTGCGCGCTTGCGGGACGCCACCATGGTCGATGGGTGCCGGTGCCTGCCGGCATGGCATTGACCGGGATATTCCGGGTTGTGATAGCTGCTAGAGGCCTGGCCGGCTTCAAACCGGGCCGCAAACACCGGACAATCGATTCTCGTGCCGGCGTGAGGCCAGGTGGCAGCCTGTGGCGGGCCCGGCACACTCAGGAGACACGCATGCAATTTTTGACAGGCAGTACTGCGGTGGCCGGCATGGCATTGCTGGCGGTGGCCGGCCAGTCAGCCAAACCAGACGCTGGGGCGCGGTGATCGTTCGCGTGAAGATTCCGACCCAAGAATGCGCAATACAGGCGAGGCAGGCGACATGCAGTTGCAGCACATCGGATTGATCGGGTACGGCGAGGTCGGCCAAGCCTTCGGCGCCGGGCTTTGCGAGCAGGTCGCAGCCATCGGTGCCTGGGACCTGAAATTCCTCGCCGCGAACACCCGTGTCGCTGCCACGCAGCAAGACCAGGCGGCGAAAGCGGGCGTGCGCGCCTGCGCGGCAATGGCGGAACTGTGCGCCGAAGCCGACCTGCTCATCTGCGCAGTCACCGCGTCGCATACGCTGGCGGTGGCACAGGAGGCTGCCACCCATTTGCGACCGGGCGTCTTTTTCCTGGATCTGAATTCGGCCTCGCCGTCGACCAAGCAGCAGGCCGCGGCAAGTATCGAGGCAGCTGGCGGGCATTATGTGGAAGCGGGCGTCATGACCTCGGTTCCGCCCTATGGCATCCGGGTGCCGATGCTGATCGGCGGTTCGGCCGCGGCCGAGCTGGCGCCAGTGCTGCGTGGCTGGGGCATGGATGTGACGGTGGTGTCGGACCAGCTGGGTGTGGCCAGCGCGATCAAGATGTGCCGCAGCGTGATGATCAAGGGCCTGGAGGCCCTGGTGATCGAAAGTTACATCACGGCGCGCCAGTATGGGGTGGAGGACCGCATGATTCCCACGCTGCAGGAGACTTTTCCAGGCATCGACTGGCAACAGGTCGGGGCCTATTTTTTCAGTCGTGTGGTGCAGCATGGCCAGCGCCGCGCCGAAGAGATGCGCGAGTCGGCCAGCACCGTGCGCGAGGCGGGTTTCGAGCCCTTCATGGCCTCGGCCATCGCCGCCAGGCAGCAGTGGGTGGCGGACCGGGCCAGGGCCGGTGTATTCGAGGGCATCGACACGAAGAACAGTCCCTGGCAGGTCTACGCAGACCGGCTGATCGACGACAGCCGGCACTGAGAGCGCCCAATCGATTGCCTCTTGCGCCCCGAGGCCCGGCTGGAGCCGTAGCTGGGGTGCAAATGGTCTCAGATCGGTATGGCGGGGGCAGCGCTGTCGAAGTCGATGTCGACCATCCATTCATTGGCCAGGCTCTCGAGGCCGTCGCGCAGTGTGTCGGTGTCCAGGTCGAGCGGCGCTGTCAACTGGGCATCGAGGTGGAACATCTGCTCGCCGGACATCGCACCGCTGGCGATATGCGTTTTCATCGTGTCGATACTCACCCCCTGCGCGGCCAATCGGGTCGAAATGCTGTGGATGATGCCGGGCCGGTCGTGGCCGACCAGGGCCAGGTGAAGCCGGCGCAGCGGCGCGGTGGCCGCGGCCCCTGTGGCCTGCGCAACCTGGATATGCAGGTCGTCGCATTCCAGGCTGCGCAGCGCAGTCAGCAAGGCCGCGCTGTTGGCGTCCGGAACCTGCAGGTGCACGATGCCGGCAAACTGTCCGGCAAAATTGGCCATGACGCTGTCGGTCCAGTTGGCGCCGTGTTCAGTCGCCTTGTCGGAGATGGCGCGAACCAGGCCAGGGCGATCGGGGCCGATCAGGGTGATGACAAGTGCGCTCATCGCGAGCTCCTGCAAGGGTGGTGGGATCGGCCTTCGCAATAACGTGGCGCAGGCCGGGCTGCACTATCTTAAGTCGCGCGAGTGCCGCGCATCGTTCCCGCCCCCTTGGCTGGCGCGGCCGCAGCGGCCGCCGGTTGGACTGCGGCCAGGGTATCGATGATCAAGGCCTGCGTGGCCTGCTGCGTCAACGTGGCCGGGCGCTGCGCACTGACCGCCAACGCGATCTGCGCCTGCAACCGGGGCTGCTCGATCGGCCGCAGCCGGAACAAGGCCGGATGGGCCGAGCTCGCGACCGCGTTGCGTGACAGAACCGCGTTACCGACGCCGTCGGCCACCAGATCCAGGATGGCCGAGACGCCATCGATCTCCAGCGCGATGCGTGGGCTGCAGCCCAACGCGGCCAGTTCGGACTCGACCCGCATCCGGATCGCGTTCGGGCGGCTGGGAATCACCAGTGGCAATGCGGCAACTTCCTGGAGCCGGAGCGGGCCGGCGGCCTCGCTGTGCGCACAGGCTTGTACCAGGTACAGATCCTCGACTTGCAGTGGCGTGATCTCGATGTCTGGGCTGGGCCGCGCGTTGTACAGCAGCACGACGTCGAGCCGGCCATTGACCAGCGACTCCAGCATCGCCGTTGACAGCCCCTCGCTGATCGAGATGGTGGCCTCCGGCATCTGCCGGCTGAAGGCCCGCGTCAGCGGCACGGTGAGTACCCGGGCCAGGCTGGACGGCAGCCCGACAGCGACCCGGCCGGCCAGCGCGCCGCGCAGCTTGCCCAGTTCCTCGCGCGCGCGCTCGACCTGGTGCAGGATGCCGCGCCCATGTGCCAGCAGCAGCCGACCGG
>CAZADK010000456.1:0-4164 GCA_964483855.1 uncultured Rhodoferax sp. | reverse complement strand
ATGGCAGGCTCACCAGGTGGATGCCCGCACGCGCACATAGCTGCAAGGTGCGCAGCGCAAGCGCGTGCGGCTGCATCGACAGCGAGCAGGCATGCCCACAGGTCACCCGGCCCTGGTAGCCGTAAAGCAAAGTGCATTCGGCGATCGCGGCCAGTCCACAAGCCTGCGGATCCAAGCCCTCGTCGACATGAAAGTCCAGATCCAGGCCATGGCGCAAGGCCAAATCGAACACCTGCCGCAGCTTGTCCTCCAGCCGGGCGTTGCGATACACAAAGCAGCCCAGCACAGCGCTCTCACCACGACTCCGGTCGCAGCCGCGATTCAATTCAGCGACCGCAGCGGCAATCGCGTTGGCGTCTGCGCTGGCCACCGGATCGTCGGCGTCGAAAACGTCCAAGGGCGTCAACGACACACACTGCAACACCAGTCGGTCGCGCCACGCGTTGCGCATTTGCAAGAAAGCCTGCAGCGCGGCTGGTGGCTGGCGCTGTGGCCAGTCCAGGTGGGTCCGCAACGCGCGGGTGCCACAGGCATACGCTTCCGTCAGCGCGAGTTGCATGCGCGGCGCGATGCCGGCGGCGGTCCAACGCGCACGATGGCTGGCCATCAGGTCGATGGCCTTGAACAGGTCTCCGTCGCAGGCACCGGTTTCATCGACCACATGGGTCTTGTCAATGTGTACATGCAGGTCGGCAAGTGCCGGCAGCAGCATGCCCGATATGGCTGAAGGGGTGTCGCTGGCGTGCACCGACGACACAAGGCTGCCTTCGAGCTCCACGTCAAACACATCCGACAGGCTGTCGAACCCGCGCACCGACAACGGGATGACGACACCCGGGAGCTTCATCGGTCGCCCTTGATCTCGCTCTCGTGCCAGGCGCCCAACACCAGGCGGGAGACCAGGTTAAAGATCAGGTAAATCATGATACCGGTCAGTGACACCAGCACCAGGGCAGCGAACATCTTGGGTATCTCGGTGCGAAAGCCGGCCTCGAGAATGCGCGACGCCAGGCCGGTTTCCTTGCCGGCCGCCCCTGCGGTGAATTCCGCCACCACTGCGCCGATCAGGCTCAGTCCGCCCGCGATTTTCAAACCGGCGATGAAATACGGCATGGCCGACGGGACCAGCAGATAGCGCAGGGTTTGCCAGGGGCTGGCCCGGTACAGTATCAGCAGGTCGCGCAGGTTGTGATCGGCGCTGCGCAAACCAACGACGGTATTCGACAGGATGGGGAAAAACGCCACGATCCAGGCACACAGCAACAAGGCCACGGTGGTGCTGTCGATGAAGATCAGGATCAGTGGTGCAATGGCCACGATCGGGGTGACCTGCAACACGATGGCAAACGGAAAAAGGCTCAGTTCCACCCACTTGTTGAGCGAGAACAGACTGGCCAGCAAAACCCCACCGACCACCGCCAGCAGCAGGGCACCAAAGGTGATTTTCATGGTGAACAACCAGCTTGTCATCAGCGAGCCCAGGTTCTCCCACAGGGTTTGCAATACCAGCGTGGGGGCAGGCAGGATGTAATGCGGAATCTTGCTGATGCGCACCAATGCCTCCCAGCCCAGCAGAGCAAGGAGCAGCACCAGGAACGGCAACGCCCGTTGCAGCCATCCCGCACCGGCATGGCGCGCAGGCGTTGGACTGGTTCGCGATTGTGCAGGTTGCGCTGCCTTAGCCATGGTGTTCTCCGGCTTGCTGCAGGGCCAATGACACCTGCACGCACCAGCGCGCATACTGCGGCGTCGCGCGAAAAGCGTCACTGCGCGGATACGGCTCGTCAATCGGCAAATCCGCGATGACCCGCCCCGGGCGCGCGGCCATGACCACAATGCGATTGCTCAGGTAGACGCTCTCGTACACGCTGTGGGTTACGAAAATAGTGGTGAAACGCTTGGCTTGCCAAAGGGCAAGTGTTTCGTTGTTGAGCTTGAAACGGGTCATCTCGTCGAGGGCTGCAAACGGCTCGTCCATCAGCAGCAGTCTCGGCTCGGTCACCATCGCCCGCGCAATCGACACCCGCATTTTCATGCCACCGCTGAGTTCACGCGGAAACACCGTGGCGAACTGCTCCAGCCCGACCTTGGCGAGCACTCCATCGACTTGTTCCCGGGCGGCCTGGCGCGACACACCCTTGACGCGCAGTGGCAACCAGACGTTATCGAACACACGTGCCCATGGCATCAGGGTTGGCTCCTGAAACACGAAGGAGATTTCCTGGGCATGGTCCGTCAGTGCATCGGACCAGGCAATCTCCCCCGACGTCACAGCCGAGAGGCCGGCAATCATGCGCAATGCGGTGCTTTTGCCACAACCCGAGGGTCCAAGAAAACTCACGAACTGGTGTTCGCCAATCGCCAGGTCGACACCCTGCAGCGCCAGGGTACCGTTGTCGTAGCGTTTCTCGACCGATCGCAACTCCAGCAAGTTACGCATCAGGGCCTGTCGAACCGCGGCGTCGGATTCAAGGTGGAACTTGGCAACATGCTCACTTCCAGCAAAAGGCGTGCCAGCTGCAGGCCGGCGGCGTCCACCACCACCTGCCCCTTTGCTGCGGTAGCCAACGCCGCATTGCCGGCCGCACCAAAAGCGTTGTAGTCCTGGATCTGCCAGCCCAGCTTGGCCGAGTTTCCATTGCCAAGAATGGGGTAGTCGCGTGCGCGCTCCTGTGCGCTGGTTTGAAAGTCCTGCGCCTGGGCCATGTCAACATAAGAGGCCCGCAAGGCCAGCATCATCGACGTCTCCATGTCACCTGCGTGGATGCCAAAGCGGTGCTCATGCGCCGGGAACAGCCCGTTGGCTGCGTCGCCCAGTGGCAAGGTGTACCAGTTGGCGGAGAACACAATCAGGTCGTGCGCACTGCGCAGATCGCGTGCCACGATGTCCATGATGCTGACCTGGCCGCCGTGGCTGTTGAACAGCACAAGCTTGCGGATTCCCGCACGCGCCACGCAGGCGCCCAGCTCCATCCACACCGCGATCAAAGTCTGCGCGGACAGGGTCAAGGTGCCCGGAAACCGGATGTGTTCGTTACTCTTGCCCACCTGCTGGGTGGGCAGGAACAACACCGGCAACTCGGGCGCAAGGTGTGGCAAAGCTGCCTCGATCACACCGTTGACCAGCGTGGTGTCCACACTCACCGGCAGGTGCGGCCCGTGTTGCTCGGTGGCGGCCACCGGCAACACCGCCACCACCTGGTCCACTACATTGCTCGACGCAAGCTGCGCGAAATGGCGCGTCGTCAGGTCGGCCCAGAAGCGGGAGGGGAGTTGCATGGCGGAATCTTACTTGGCTCCGAATCACCCCTACGCCAACCCCGTACTTGGGCTCGACCGTTCCTTCCACCGCGAGCGTGTCGCAGTCGCCAATTTCCACGCTGTTGAGTTTGAGGTTCCGGTCAACCCTGAGAGTGCCGCCCAGGGCCTTATCGCAGTGGCAGCTCAGCCGCCTTCCACCGCTGGCGGGATCGCTTCGGCCAAAAAGTCGTACACCCTTCGCACCAGCCGATTGCCACGGATCTCGCGGTGCACCACCAGCCAGCAGGGCAGCGCCGGAATGCCCAGCTGCGGCAAAAGTGCCACCACGCCAGGCCAGTGGCGGATGTTGTATCGCGCCACGAAGCCGATACCCGCACCGGTTGCCACCAGCCGACCGTAGGCCACCTGGTCGTCGGTTCGCAGCGCAAAGCGCTCGCGCTGCATCGACAGGCCCATCCCGGCAAAGCCGCGCACGATGGTCTCGTCACGGTCGTAGCCAATGAGACGATGGGCCAGTAGATCCTGCGCCCGGCGCGGTGTTCCGGCGCGGTCCAGATAGCTCTGGTGCGCCGCGGCAACGATCTCGATTTCGGCCAGCTTGCGCGCCACCAGAGAACCCTGCTCGGGCCGCACCATGCGCACGGCGATATCGGCCTCGCGGCGCAGCAGGTTGGTCAGCTGATTGCTGGCCACCAGTTCAACCGCGATGCCCGGCTCGGCCTGCTGCAGCCGCGCCAGTAGCGGGGGCAGCAGCCATGTGGCCGCCACCTGGCTGGTGGTGATGCGTACGGCACCGGTCGTGGCGTCGCGGCTCTTGGCCAGGCTGCGCGCCAGGGCACTGGCGCCTTCTTCCATCTGCCGCGCGGCCTCGGCGATGGCCAGCCCGGTGGCGGTGGGTGTGAC
>CAZADK010000455.1:0-4177 GCA_964483855.1 uncultured Rhodoferax sp. | reverse complement strand
CTTGCCATGCGCATGGCAAGCCGACGCGATCTCGAGTTTCGCGCGCACCACCAGTGGATGGGAGAACTGACCGCTCCCCGACATGCCCCGGGCTGGAATCGCCCCGCCGTGCGAAGACACGAAATCCATCAGGCCGAAACTGATCGACTGCACACGGGGATGCGCGGCGATGTCGAACGCCCGGTGCACGGCGGCCGGGGACTCCACCAGCACATGCAACGGCAAGCGGCGCGCGGCCGCCTCGGCCGACACACCGTCGATGGCCGCGACCGCCCGATCAACATCGGACACCGACTCGACCTTGGGTACCATCAGGTGACACAACCGGGACCCAGCCCCGGCCACGATGATGCCGACGTCCGGCTCGAACGACGGATGGTCGACCGGATGTACACGCACAGCGACGCGGGGACGGCGGGAATGAGCCACCCCTGGCGGGTCGGCCTGTGCCATTGCTTCACGAACCAGTTCGACCACCAGCTCCGCATGCGCCCGTTCACCTCCGACCGGGGCACCGTCCTCGCAGTCGAGCGTGACATCGAAGACGCAGGCACCGAACTCTGCCGTCAACTCCCGCTGCAGCGCCAGGCTCTTGCGCATACGCGCCGGCACGCCGCTGTAGTGGTCACACACCGGCAACAGGCCCGTGGCGGCCTGGGCGCCAAGCAGGACATCGCGCGGGTGCTGCACGGTTTACAGCAGGTGGGCGACGCCAGCTTGCTCGTCCTGCAGTTCCTTGAGTGTCTTGTTGATGCACTCCTGGCTGAAGGCGTCAATCTCCAGGCCTTCGACCAGCTTGTATTCACCGCTTTCGCAGGTCACGGCGAATCCGAACATCGTGTCCTTCGGAACGCCATACTGGCCATCCGAAGCGATGCCCATGGTCACCCACTTGCCGTTGGTCCCCAATGCCCAATCGTGCATGTGGTCAATCGCCGCATTGGCTGCCGACGCCGCCGACGAGACGCCACGTGCCGCAATGATCGCGGCGCCACGCTTGCCCACCGTCGGCAGGAAGGTATTCACGTTCCAGTCGTGGTCGTTGATCATCTGCTTCACACCCTCGCCCTTGATGGTGGCGAAGCGGTAGTCTGCGTACATGGTCGGCGAATGGTTGCCCCATACGACCAGCTTCTCGATGTCGGCGACCGCCTTGCCGGTCTTGGCGGCGATCTGGCCCAAGGCGCGGTTGTGGTCCAGGCGCAGCATCGCGGTGAAATTGCGGCGCGGCAGGTCCGGTGCGCTCTTCATCGCAATGTAGGCATTGGTGTTGGCCGGGTTGCCCACGACCAGCACCTTGACGGTGCGACTGGCCACTGCGTTGAGCGCCTTGCCTTGTGCCGTGAAGATCTGCGCATTGGCCGCCAGCAGATCGGCACGCTCCATGCCCGGGCCGCGCGGGCGAGCTCCCACCAGCAAGGCATGGTCGGTGTCCTTGAAGGCCTGCATCGGATCGTCATGCGCCTCCATACCGGCCAGCAGCGGAAACGCGCAGTCATCGAGCTCCATCATCACGCCCCTGAGCGCGTTCTGCGCCTTTTCATCGGGAATCTCCAGCAGTTGCAGGATGACCGGCTGATCCGGCCCCAACATGGCCCCGCTGGCGATGCGAAACAGCAGCGCATATCCGATTTGGCCGGCGGCACCGGTGACGGCGACTCGAACGGTTTTTTTGCTCATGGCCAGAACTCCAAGAAAAGTGGGAAAAGCGACAAATGGCACCGAAGCCCGTGCAGCCGCGCGGCGCAAGAAAAGCCGCAAGAGTTTAACGTCGAACACGGCCCTGCGTCAACTTGTCTTATGTCTTATATAAGATATGATTCGGCCTTGTGCCGACCCGGGACCAACCCGGGCTGGCTCGGGCGTCCACCCGACGGCCAACCGATCACCATGCAGCCCACAACATCCGCCGCCAACGCCGACCCGACGCGCGACACCGCTGCCGTAGCTGCGCCCGGCCAGGGAACGCCGGCGTTCAGTCCGCTGTACCGGCAGATCAAGGAGCTGATTCTCAAGAGCCTGCAGGCCGGCGAATGGAAGCCGGGAGAGGGCATACCCAGTGAAATCGAGCTCGCCAGCCGATTCCGGGTCAGCCAGGGCACCGTGCGCAAGGCGATCGACGAACTGGCTTCCGGGCACCTGCTGATCCGGCGTCAAGGCAAGGGGACGTTTGTCGCAACCCATGCCGAACAACACGTGCAATACCGCTTCCTCAAACTCGTTCCCGACATCGGAGATGCCAACAGCGAGGGGCCGGCCCAACGCCTGATCGTGGATTGCCGGCGCCAGCGTGCGACCGGCGAGGTGGCGCGGGCGTTGTCCCTGCGTATGGGCGATGCAGTGCTGCAGGTTCGCCGTGTGTTGTCGTTTGCAGGCGAACCCACGATCCTGGAGGACATCTGGTTGCCCGGCGGTCCGTTCAAGGGCCTGACGGCGGAGCGACTCACAGCCTATGACGGTCCCATGTATGCCTTGTTCGAGACGGAGTTCGGCGTGCGCATGGTCCGGGCCCAGGAGCAGCTACGGGCCGTACTGCCGGACGCGGAGCAAAGCCGACGGCTCGATGTCACACGCCAAACCCCATTGCTGAGCGTCGAGCGCGTGGCATTCACCTACGACGGCAAGGCCATGGAGATGCGCCGCGGGCTGTATCGCACTGACAAGCACTATTACCGCAACGAACTTCAGTAGCTTGGGGCCGCCGATGTGACATAGACCCGAACCCCGACCGGGCCATCGTGCAAGCACAGTGTCAGCGATTCAGGTTCGAATAGAATTTTCTCCAAAGCAAGCAGCCAGACGATCCCGAGCCCACACGAAGAACAACCCATGACCGAACTGGACACATCCCCTCGCGCCAAGCGCCCTGAATTTCGCAACATCCATGCCCTGAGCGACCTGCCCAGTTACCGGCTGCCACTGGCCGGCGTGGTCTCGATCCTGCACCGCATCAGCGGCGCGCTCATGTTCGTGTTGTTGCCGTTCATCATCTGGATGTTCGATATGTCGGTGTCGTCCGAGATCTCCTTCGCCAGGTTCACCCGCGCCTTCGAAGGTAGCGGCGGATGGGTCCTCAAGCTCGTGGTGCTGGCACTGATCTGGGCCTACCTGCATCACCTGATCGCCGGGCTGCGTCACTTGCGAATGGACATGAGCCATGCGGCGGTCAGCAAGGAGTCGGGCAGGCGCAGTGCGGCTGTCACCCTGGTGCTCAGTGTCGGCTTGACGTTGGTCCTGGGCGCCAAACTGCTTGGCCTTTACTGAAAGCATGGTCGCGCCGGCACGCAATCCGAACAACCCGTCGACAGCACCACCTGGCTGATCCGATTCCGCAAAGGAACAAACCACCATGACAGTCAACTTTGGAACCCGCCGCATTGTCGTAGGAGCCCATTACGGCCTGCGCGACTGGCTCGCCCAGCGTGTGACAGCCGCGCTGATGGCCATCTTCACCGCCATCGTACTGGTGCAGGTTCTCACCACCAAAGGCGAACTGGGCTACACCCAGTGGGCCGGCATATTCGCGGCCCAGTGGATGAAGGTCCTGACTTTCATTGTCATCGTCGCGCTGCTCTACCACGTGTGGGTCGGCATGCGCGACATCTGGATGGACTACGTCAAGCCGGTTGCGGTGCGGCTGACGCTGCAGGTCTTCTCCATCGCCTGGCTCGTCGGCTGTGCCGGCTGGGCGATCCAGGTCCTGTGGCGGCTGTGAACCTCCCGCACAGACATCTTTCCCATCCGACGATTGCCCATGACCTATTCCATCTCCAAGCGCAAGTTTGACGTCGTCATCGTCGGAGCCGGCGGCTCCGGCATGCGCGCCTCGTTGCAACTGGCTCGCGCCGGCCTGAACGTGGCCGTTTTGTCCAAGGTGTTTCCCACCCGCTCGCACACCGTGGCGGCACAAGGGGGCATCGGCGCCTCGCTGGGCAACATGAACGAAGACAACTGGCACTACCACTTCTACGATACCGTCAAGGGCTCCGACTGGCTGGGCGACCAGGACGCGATCGAGTTCATGTGCCGCGAGGCCCCCACGGTCGTCTACGACCTCGAGCACATGGGTATGCCATTCGACCGCAATCCGGACGGAACGATCTACCAGCGGCCCTTCGGCGGCCACACCGCCAACTACGGCGAGAAGGCCGTCGAGCGTGCCTGCGCTGCTGCCGAC
>CAZADK010000454.1:0-4186 GCA_964483855.1 uncultured Rhodoferax sp. | reverse complement strand
TGGGTCAGTTCGGTGCCGATCTGGCCGTTGGCACCGATGATGAGGATCCGCGGCGCGGTCGTGACCAGTGACCTCGCACCCGACGGGCGCGTGATTGGCGTGCAACACGAGGTGCTGGACGCCACCGAAGCCAGCGCACTCACCGAGATCGTCGAGCGCCACCAGGCCACACAGATCTATCTGCTGGCGGCGGCCTTGTCCGCGCGCGGCGAGCAACACCCGAAGTGGGCCTGGGATCTGAACATGAAGGGCTTGCTCAACGTGCTGGAGCTGGCGCGCACGCACAAGCTCCAGCGCGTTTTCTGGCCCAGCTCGATCGCCGCGTTCGGCCCATCGACGCCGCGCGACCACACGCCGCAAAAGACGGTCATGGACCCGACCACGGTCTACGGCATTTCCAAGCTGGCCGGCGAAGGCTGGTGTGCCTGGTACCACCGCAACCATGGGGTGGACGTACGAAGCCTGCGGTATCCGGGCCTGATCAGCTGGAAGACGGCGCCCGGCGGCGGCACGACCGACTACGCGGTCGAGATCTTCCACGAAGCGCTCAAGACCGGGCGGTACACCAGTTTTCTTGCGCGGGGCACCGCTTTGCCGATGATGTACATGCCCGACGCGATCCGCGCCACACTGGAGCTGATGCAGGCGCCACCCGAGGCGGTGCGCGAACGCCAGTCGTACAACCTGGCCGGCATCAGCTTCACGCCGGAAGACATCGCCGCGGCGATCGCGCGCCAGCTACCGGGTTTTACGCTCGACTGCAAGCCCGACTTTCGCCAGGCGATTGCCGACAGCTGGCCGCGCTCCATCGATGACAGCGCGGCGCAGCGCGACTGGGGTTGGCGCGCGCAATACGACCTCGATGCCATGGTGCACGACATGCTGCACAACCTGCGGGCGCAAGCGCTTGGCCTGGGATGCCGCCGCTGGTGATGGCATCCGGGCGCCGGGTCTTCGGTCGGACCGGGGCGAGACCTTGCAGCAGAGGTGGACAATAGGGTCAAGCGAGGGCCTTGCCATGTACTTCCATCCGATCTCCCTGATACTTGGCGCGGCGCTGCTCGCCGGCTGCGGCAGCACCTCCGTCAACCCGGTCACCGGCCAGCAGGAACGCACGGTGATGGACGAGGCGCAGGAGGTCGCGCTCGGGCGCAAGGAACACCTGGCCGTGCTCCAGCAGATGCCGGCCTACCCGGACGCGCGGCTGCAGGCCTATGTCGATGCGCTGGGCCAGAAACTGGCGCGCCAGTCCCACCGTGCCAACCTGCAGTGGACGTTCACCGTGCTCGACAGCCCGGACATCAATGCCTTCGCCTTGCCGGGAGGCTTCGTCTACGTGACCCGCGGCATCATGGCCACCATGGAAAGCGAGGCTGACCTGGCCGGTGTCATCGGCCATGAGATCGGCCATGTGACCGCCCGCCATGGCGCGCAACGCGCGACACGCCAGCAGACGGCCGGCATCGGCGTGATCGCAGCGACCGTGCTGGGTGCGTTGCTCGAAAACCAGGGGGTCAGCGGCGCTGGCAGGGTCGCCAGCGAGGTGTCGCAAGTCGCTGCAGCCGGTTATGTCGCCTCGTATGGCCGTGAGCAGGAACTGCAGGCCGATCAGCTCGGTGCGCAGTACCTTGCAAGCAATCGGTATGACCCGGCCAACATGGTCGATGTCATCCGGATGCTCAAGAGCCAGGAGCAATTTGCCGCCGACCGGGCGCGCGCGCTCGGTCAACCGGCGCCTTCGGGTGGTGGCGGCTGGCTTGCCTCGCATCCCAGCAATGAGCAACGCCTGCAGGCGATCTCCGGCCTGGCTGCGCAGATGCGCGGCCAGGGCGCCTATGCGGACGATGGCCGCAACCGCTACCTGCAGGCGATCAGTGGCATGCGTTATGGCGAAGCCGATACCCAGGGCCTGACCCGGGGCAGCCAGTTCTACCATGCGGGGCTGGGGCTGACGATCACGGCGCCGCCGCAATGGACGATCCAGAACCTGCCCGACCGCCTGATGCTGGTCAATGCGGCGCGTGATGCGGCGCTGGTGCTGCGTACCGCCCCGCCACAGGCCGGCCGCAGCCATGACGAGATCATCCGCAACCTGGTTCAGCCCGTGCGTGGAAGCACCGATTCGCTGCGCATCAACGGCCTGCCGGCCACGCATTTCAGCGGTGTGCGCAATAACGCCCAGAGGCAGGCCGAGCCGGTCGAGGTCACAGTCGTCACCGGTCCCGGCGACAACCGCTTCCTGCTGATGTGGAGCGCGCGCGACGCCCAGGCGTTGCAACGTGCGCGCGCCGGCCTGCAGCAGGCACGCGATTCGTTCCGCGCCATGACGGCGGCCGACCGGGCGCAGGCGCGACCCTGGGTGATCGAGCTCGCGCCATTTCCGCGTGGCGGTTTCCCGGAACTGGCGCGCGGCTCACCGCTGGTGTTGGCCGAGCAGCAATTGCGCCTGATCAACGGCGCTTACGGTGGCGGTGAACCGCGGATCGGACAGATGGTCAAGGTGGTTGTCGCACAACCCTGAAGGAGTTTTTTGCATGTCGGATGTCGATGTCGATTTGTTCGTGATTGGCGGGGGCAGTGGCGGCGTGCGCGCTGCCCGCATGGCTGCGCAACGGGGCGCCCGGGTGATGCTGGCCGAGCAGGGCGGCACTGCCGGGCTCGGCGGCACGTGCGTCAACCTGGGCTGTATCCCCAAGAAGTTGTACAGCTACGCCGCGCACTATGCCGAGGCGTTCGAGGAGTCGCACGGTTTTGGCTGGGAAGGCCGGGCACCGAGCTTCAACTGGGGCACGCTCAAGGCGAACCGGCGCAAGGAGATCAGCCGCCTGAACGGGGTGTACGCCAAGCTGCTGACTGGCGCCGGTGTCGAGGTGATCAACGCGCGCGCACGGTTGGTCGGTGCGCAGCAGGTCGAGGTCGACGGGCGCACCGTGAAGGCCCGGCATATCCTGGTGGCCACGGGTGGCACACCCTTCGTACCGGATATTGCCGGCAGGGAGCATGTGCTGGTGTCGGACGCGATCTTCGACCTGGACCCGTTCCCGCAACGCCTGGTCGTCGTGGGTGGTGGCTACATCGCCAGCGAGTTCGCCTCCATCTTCAATGGCCTGGGCGCGCAGGTCACGCAGCTGTATCGGGGCGAGCAGATCCTGCGCGGCTTCGACGACGAGGTGCGCCATTTCGTCGCCGCGGAGATGCGCAAGCAAGGTGTCGACCTGCGCCTGAGCGCCGACGTCACGTCGATCACCAAGGTTCCCCAGGGCCTGGACATCGCGATCAAGGACAGCGCAGGCAACACCTCGACGCTGCTGGCCGATGCGGTGTTGTACGCGACCGGGCGGGTGCCCAACGTGCGCGGCATCGGGCTGGAGGAGGCCGGCGTCAAGCTCGGCTGGGGCGGCGCGGTCGAGGTCGACGAAAACTTCCGCAGCATGGTGCCGTCGATCTACGCCGTGGGCGACGTGACCGACCGTATCCAGCTCACGCCAGTGGCGCTGGCCGAGGCCATGGTGGTGGTCGACCAGTTGTTCGGACCGGCCACGGGCAAGACGGCGCGCAGCATGAATTACGAGTTCATTCCCACGGCGGTGTTCACCCATCCCAACATCGGCACGGTCGGCCACTCCGAGCAGGATGCACCCAAGCACTACGGCGCGGTCACGATCTACCGCAGCGAGTTCCGGGCACTCAAGCACACCTTGAGCGGTAGCAGCGAACGCACCCTGATGAAGCTGGTGGTCGAGGATGCGACCGATCGGGTGGTCGGCCTGCACATGGTCGGGCCGGACGCCGGCGAGATCGTGCAGGGGTTTGCCGTGGCGATGAAAGCTGGTGCCACCAAGGCGATCTTCGACAGTACGATCGGCATCCATCCGACCGCGGCCGAGGAATTCGTCACCATGCGCGAGTCGGTCAGGGCGGTACCGGCCTGAGCGCCGTCAGTCTATTGCGCAGGCTTGTCAGCCGGCCGGCCATGGCCGCTCATGCCTGTAATTCAGCCGGTAGCGTGACTTCCAGCAGCAGCAGGTCCGCGCTCGGTTCAGCCAGCGCGTAGGGCGCTCGGTCGGGAATGGTGATGCTGTCGTCGCGCGCCAGGTCGTGTTGCCGGCTGTCCACGTCGAACCGCACCGAGCCCGACAACACGAAGAAGAAGCAGAACTCGGACCAGTGCGATTGGCTGCGGGGG